>PEWQ01000200.1 GCA_002780065.1 Candidatus Hydrogenedentes bacterium CG07_land_8_20_14_0_80_42_17 | reverse complement strand
AGAGCCGGCAGATTCAATAAAATTGAATACGTTTGTCCATGCATATTCTTTTCCTGCGCATTTACTCCAGGAAAGTTTCCTCGATCGTCGCCTCCGTATATCGACGCGTTAGAGTTGAATATCTCCTTCCAGAATCCATTTTGCGGCACACCTACTGCATACTCTTTTAAATCCTGCCCCGAAGCATTGAAGACAAAGAGCGTGCTGTCTCCGGTTCTTTCTCCACATCTGAGAAATGCTATTACGCTGTTTTGAGCATCGCTTCCGTCTATCCATTTGAATCCGGTATAATGGCAGTCTCCCGAATGTAGTGAAGACTCATTTGCGTATAGTTTATTTAAATCTGCGATGTATGCCTGAATTTTTCTATGCTCTTCATGATCCAGAAGATACCAGTCCAGCTCACGGTCTTCTCCCCATTCCTTCCACTGCGCAAATTCTCCGCCCATGAACAATAATTTTTTTCCGGGATGAGCAAATAAGAATCCGTACAAGAGACGGAGATTAGCAAATTTTGCATTCTTGTCGCCGGGCATCTTTCTGATTAGAGATCTTTTTCCGTGCACTACTTCGTCGTGAGAAAGCACTAAAATATATTTTTCATTGAACGCATACGAGAGTGGAAATGTCAAAAGATTATGAAATTGTCGTCGCCACGCAGAAGGCTTTCTGAAGTATTCCAAAGCATCGTGCATCCACCCCATATTCCATTTGTAGGTAAAATTAAGTCCGCCTTTTGAAACCTCTTGTGTCACTCCATACCATGCAGTTGACTCTTCGGCAATTGTCAGCACTCCATGATAAAATGAATTAATAATTCGATTGAATTTTCTAAGAAACGAAATGGCTTCTAAATTTTTGTTGCCGCCGTATTTGTTCGGCACCCATTCGCCGGCTTTGCGTGAATAATCCAGATACAGCATTGAAGCAACCGCATCGACTCGCAGTCCGTCAACATGGTACTTCTCGATCCAGAAGAGAGCATTTGCAAGTAAAAAGTTTTTTACTTCGTGACGGCCGTAATTGAAGATGTAGGTTTTCCAGTCAGGATGCACTCCTTGTCTTGGATCTGCATGCTCATAAAGATGACTTCCGTCGAACCTGCCCAATCCGTGAGGATCTTTTGGAAAATGCGCCGGAACCCAATCGATGATAACTCCTATTTTATTTTTATGGCATTCGTCAACGAAATACATGAAATCCTCCGGCGAGCCGTAACGTTGCGTAGGCGCATAGTAGTTCGTTGTTTGATAGCCCCATGATTCATCGAGCGGATGCTCCATTATCGGCAAAAGCTCGACGTGCGTGAATCCGAGTCCTTTTACATAAGGAATTAAATCCTCGGCTATCTCTCTATAATTGTGAAATGGAATTGCATCATCTTCCTTTCGTATCCATGAGCCGAGATGAACCTCGTATATCGATATCGGCTGTTTTAGATGATCAACATTTTGTCTAAAAGATAACCACTCAGAATCGCGCCACTTATATTTTTCAAGATCATAAACAACGGAAGATTTCTTAGGCCTCAATTGAGTAGCAAAAGCATAAGGATCGCTCTTTACATACGCTCTGCCTGTTCTTGAGCGAATGACATATTTATAATATGTTCCACAGCTTAAGCCGGGAATGAAGAGTTCCCATATCCCGTTCTTAGTTAAAGTCATCGGATGAGTCTTTCCGCTCCAGTCGTTGAACGCTCCGGCAACGCTGACATATTTTGCGCATGGCGCCCATACTGCAAAGTGAACTCCTTTTACTCCGGAATTTATCTTCTCGTGAGCTCCCAATTTTTCGTAAATCTTGAAATGCTCTCCTTTTCCGAAAAGATAAGCGTCCTCATCCGTAATCTCAAATTTGAATTTGGGATTGTAAGTATCTTCAATCTTGAATTCTCTTCCGTTTTCAATTTTGAATTTTATTTTGTAATCGAAAGGCGCTTCCGTATCTTCTATCTTCGCTTCAAAAATTCCGTTTGGATGAATTGAGGGCATAGGTATGACATTTCGCTTTCCTGCCTTTATCACTCCGGCAGAGATTGCTCTGGGATTGTAATATCTGATTACAACATATTTTTTATTTTCATCCGCAACGATATGCAATCCCAACACCGACATCGGAAATCGATAGTGTCCTTCCAAAATTTTTGATATTTGATATGATCTAAGCATTGAGCTCAATAATATGATGCTTGAATCTAAATTTTGATATAATTATTTTTTGCATAATGGAAAGTGTAGTGGTGATGATTTACTTGAGTCAAGGTTTGAAGAAAGAAAAAAATGTCTGAAAAAGAATTACATACTACTGGAGATTCCCTGGAGGCGATTCATGATCTTGGAGGAATTGCCGCGGAGATCATTGCCGAAGACAAGTTCGCATACAATGAGAAACTCGCTGAAGAGGTTCGAAAAATCAGACGCGAACGGGCAAAGACTCTTCACTCTGATCTTATCTTCAGTTTAGTTCATCTCAAATTTGATGAACCTACCGCAAAAAAGAAATGGAAAGAAATTCTTGAACATAAATATTTCATGAGCCAAAAGCTCGGTAGAAATGTCGGCATTCGAGTAGCTATTATGGATTACTTCATTAACATTACGAATGAGCTTAATCGGGTCACTATGATGGATCTGCTTGAGTATGAAGAGACTGCGCGTGAGTCTATAACAGATTGGCTTACAGGTATTTATCAGAAAGGATATTTTATTTCTTTAGTCGAAAGTGAGATTAAAAAAATCCGAGAACAAAATGGTACAGCAGGAATTTTATTTTTTGATCTCGACCGCTTTAAAATTTTTAATGACATAAATGGACATTTAGTTGGAGATGTTTTGCTGAGGCTTTTTGTGGATTACGTCAGTGACCTTTTGAAGAATAACGAGCACATGGGCCGCTACGGCGGTGAAGAGTTCGTTATCTTCTTTCCTGATCTCGATGAAACTTCTACATTGAAGCGAGCAGAGGAGATACGCCGAACAGTGGCTGATTTGCCGTTCCCTGGCCAAGAGGTTTTACCTCAAAAGCGAATCACAATTTCCGGCGGCGTGGCAATATTTCCTAAAGACGGTAAAAATGTATCTGAACTTCTTAAGTCTGCTGATGAGGCTTTGTACCGAGCAAAAAAAGACGGAAGAAATAAAATTTATTCTGCAAGAAATTAATTTCTATAAAGTGATGAAAGCAGAATGATGAATGAGTGATTAGTGATCAGTGATTTGTGCTTAGTGTTATTTTCTTTTTCAAATTCCACCTTTCCTTTTGCCTTTAACTAAGGGATTACTTCAAATATCTGTTTTAACTTTATATTTACTCTTTACTATATTATTCTCCATTGTATGGATTGTGTAGTCTGCAAAGAACCTATGATTGTGGTGGAGCGATTCAATATCGAGCTGGATTATTGCGTCTCATGCCATAGCATCTGGTTCGATTCTTCTGAACTCGATCTGCTTGCAAAAGCGGTCAGGCCGGGAATGAGCCTGCCGGATTTTTCCGTACTTCCGCTTGCACATTCTGATGAGAAGATTCGGACATGTCCGAGATGCGATACTGCGATGGATAAGATCGAGATTTCAAAAGACCCGCCTTTGGTTATTGACATCTGCAGGAAAAATCATGGTTATTGGTTTGATAGAGGCGAGCTCGGACAATTTTTCGAACGTTTGGATGACGAGTCTCTAGTTCCTCATGATGTTGTAGAATTTTTAGGCGAAGTTATCGGTGTAAAAAAATAATGGGAGGTTTAGAAATGGCAATTGTCAGCTTAATAATTTTTGGAGTTCTGCTGGTAATCCTTGCGGTTATCGCGCTTTGGGTTGCTCTCACCTTTAATTCCATGGTGAGAAGTCGGAACGAGACAAAGAATTCGTGGTCGCAGATCGAGGTTCAATTGAACCGCCGAGCTGATCTGATTCCGAATCTTGTCGAATCAGTTAAAGGCTATGCGAAACACGAAAGTTCTACTTTTGAATCCGTGATAAAAGCTCGCCAGCAGGCAGTAAACGTCACATCCGGCAATGTTGAAGATCGCATAAAGGCAGAGAATCAGCTCACCCAAACTTTGCGTTCTCTGATGATGGTCGCTGAGGCATATCCTGAGCTTAAAGCAAACCAGAATTTTCTTGCGCTTCAGGAAGAACTCACATCGACAGAAAACAAGATCGGTTTTGCAAGACAGTATTACAATGACATGGTTTTGAATTACAACAACACTATCGAAACATTTCCGACCAACATGATTGCGTCTATGTTTGCGTTTAAGCAAGGCACATTCTTTGAGGTTGAAGGCGAGGAGAAGAGAAAAGTTCCAAAGGTATCTTTCTAATCGAATTAAAGTAGGAGGTATAAAGAATGGTATCTGCAGACTTTGGCCTGCGTACTTTCTAACTGAATAAAAATGTGGGAAACGATAAGAGAGAATAGAAGGCGGACTTTATTTCTTGCGGCGTTGATGGCACTGCTATTGATGCTGACGGGATATTTTGCCGTTGAGATGCTTGAACCAGGTGCAGGTGCCTTCGGCGTTTTTCTTGCGGTGTGTCTTTGGATTTTTCTCTCTACTGTCACATGGTTTCAAGGCGACAATATACTTTTGGCTGTTTCCGGAGCTCGAGAAATTCAACGTAACGATCACCCTGTGCTCTTCAATGTAGTGGAAGAGATGACTATTGCTTCGGGACTTGGTAAGATGCCTCGGATTTATATCATGGATGAGGAGGCTCCGAACGCATTCGCCGTTGGAAGATCTTCATCGAGCACTGCCGTTGCCGTGACAAAAGGACTTTTGTCGCGGCTCGATAGAGACGAATTGCAGGGCGTTATTGCTCATGAATTATCCCATATCAAAAACCGCGATGTGCTTTTGATGGTAATGGTAGGAGTCATGATGGGCGCCATCGTAATAATTGCAGATATCGCAATGAGAACAATGTTTTATAGATCTCCAAGGAGCAGGTCGTCGTCGAGGAAAGGCAATGAAGCTCAGTTGGTTATTATGCTGATTGGTTTGATCTTGATAATAGTTGCTCCTCTATTGGCAGAGCTGATTTATTTTGCTATTTCAAGAAAACGAGAATATCTTGCAGATGCCTGTGGCGCACAGTTTACGAGGTATCCGGAAGGTTTAGCGCGAGCTCTGGAAAAAATTTCGAGTTCATCGATAAAACTTAAAAGCGCTTCAAAGGCAACAGCTCCGATGTATATCGCTAATCCTTTGTCTGTGACGGCGCGCGGGCTTAGCAATTTGACAAGTACGCATCCTCCAATATCGGAACGCATTAAAATTTTGAGAGCAATGGGCGGCGGAAGTTACAAGGAATATGATCAAGCATATAAAAAGATCACAGGCAGACCGGTTGGAGTTATTCCGTTTTCCGCTCTGGCTCAAAAAGAAGACGTTGCGGCGG
>PEWQ01000079.1 GCA_002780065.1 Candidatus Hydrogenedentes bacterium CG07_land_8_20_14_0_80_42_17 | reverse complement strand
TTACAGAAAAACTAGAAAAGATGACAGGCAGGATATTAAAACCACAGAAACCGGGAAGGAAAAAAACTAAATAAGTAATGTGTCCCCGTATTTACGTATTTACCCGTATTTACCGCCCGTATTTTCCCCGTATTTTCTCCCGTATTTTCTGAGGCACGTGCGCTACGAATCTGCCGATAATTTTTCCCATGCCTTAGGAATTAAATTTGCTATATCACTCGCTTTCATTCCAACCTTCCAATTCCAATATTCAACAGTTTTTCCGTGAAGATGAACCCCCGAAAACGCCGCAGAAAAAGGTTCGACTTTTTGCGCAAGGAGAGCTCCTATAATACCGGCTAAAACATCACCGCTTCCGCACGTTGCAAGTCTTTCATCACCTGTTGAATTGATTACGCACCGTCCGTCGGGGTGAGCAGTCACTGTGGGACGCCCTTTTAAAACCACAATTTGCCCGCATCTCTTTGAGGCTTCAACCGCATGCTTTATTCTATCCTTTTCGATCTCTTCAGGACTAATTCCGAAGAGTGATTTAAATTCTCCTGGATGCGGAGTTAGAATTCTGGGGGCAGGCGCATCGATAAAATCTTTCGGAGAGGTTATTGTCAGAGCATCAGCGTCAATGACTGTCGGAACAGGAATTTCCTTTATAGATTTCAAAGCCAATTTTTTAGCAGACTCTTTTCGTCCTAATCCGCCTCCAATTACTACTGCGTGGCTTCCTTGAATTACATCAAAAAGTTTATCACAAGCTTTTATAGTGAAATTTCCTTTCTCATCTGACGGCAACGGTTTACGAACAGCCTCAATGGGAAATCCGCTGTCTCGGCTCATCTCGGGAGCAGAGATAAAAACGTAGCCGCAATTTGAGGAAAATGCGGCGAGTGCAGAAAGCTGAACTGCTCCAAACAATCCTTGAGAGCCTCCTATGATAGTAAGTCTGGATGAGCCTTTGTGTGCAAACGGAGAACGAATCGGCAGAAGTTTGGAAATCATTTCATCAGTCGATTTTACTGAATCAATTTTCATACAATGAATTTAGCATTTAGCATTACTAAGTCAAACCTTAGCTTCACTTCTTGAACGGAAGAATTTTCACGAATCTGCTTATGTTATTGTTCAATTCTTTCAGAACAGATTCTCTTTTTTGAAAATCATTTATGACGACCTCAAACTCTTTATCAAATTTTGAGGTTTTTTGGAAAGACTGAATTTTTTGAAAGGAACGATTGATTTTGATTTTATTTATAACTTTTTCACATTTTTCAGATTTTAATAGAAACACATTTTCGGCAGGCATTAAAATAATTGCCGACTCGGCGTTCAGAATTGATTTTATCTTTTCGAGTTCACGCGAAGATTTTTCTACTATCAACACAGGCCCATTAAAAAATTGAATTGTCATATGCTCTTCAATCCAAAGACAGATGCTCTTATTCACATTTGCCGGTAGTGAGACATTACAATTGGAATTAAGAAAATTAATTATATCGCTTTCATTCATTCCCTGATCGATTGCACAACATATGCTTTCTTTAGTTATTGCCCATTGATCCATCATGTCGGATTTTACATATTCTGCGACGATACTTAATTTCTGCCTTATACGTGGAGCAAGTTCGCGCGGAGCGATTATTTTAAAATCAGGTGTCACTGTAAAATGGTCGGCGCCGTCTGATAGTCTCTTCTCAAAATCAAACATTAGACCGGTTGCAATAACTTTTTCGCCGTTCGCTTTTCCGCTCATAAGTATTCCCAAAATTGATAAGAAATCGAATAAATGATTATGAGCATTTGCGAAGTTTTCGTAATATGAATGTTTTTTATCGTAAGGGAATAACTCTCGAATAATATCATCGGAATAAAGCCAATTATTTTTGCACATTTTGAAAAGCTTAATTAGTTCATTTAGATTAAAATCACTATTGAAATAATAATATGAAAATTCGAAAAGAGATCTTCTTATCGTCTCTCTATCTGCTTCCAGCCATGATTTCCAAGTCGCACCCAAAATAATTTTATTTTCTTTTTTCTCTAAAATTCTAAATGTAAACATAAAATCAAAAATTATATTCAGAATTAGATACTCATTATCTTTTTCATTTTTGTTCAAGTTGTATTGCTCTAAAAACGGTAAAATATTTTTCTGAACATATTTCTTCATAAATTGGTTGGTTTTAGTTAAAGGAATGGGATTGTTATGAACAAGCATTGTTATTGTAGTTGCATTCCTTATGAATTTATCACTGCCAGTGAAAATATTTTCCGAGGTTTTGGATATTCTGATTCTTTGCAATATTCTTTCTCTGACTGCCAAACGTATACTCTGCTCCAATTCAATAGGCATCACAATATGCGGATCGCTTAATTCTTCTTGCCCTAAAAATAAAATTCCGTGTTCAAAAAGCGGGATAGTTTTTTCGCTTGAAATAAAATAGCGGTCATTTTGTTTAAACCAATCATAAATCTTTAAAATCTTTTCAAGAATATCAAGAGTTTCTTCAGGCATTTTTTTTATTATGGAGTTCGCAAATTCATCACGCCTAAGATTAGATTCTATTGCCGGAATCATATCTCTACCTATGCTTATCCCGAGCTTATCGGCAATTATGGATAGATTTTCGCGAGAGAGTCCTGAAAGACATTTATTTAAATTATAGAATATCATCAGATAGCTCTATGTCGTATTTATAGCCCTGCTCAACTAGAAATAGTTGTCTCTTCTGCGCAAAAATTTCTTCAATAGTATTTCTGGACACAAGAACATAAAAATACGCTTTGTTGTTTTTTTCTTTGGGTCTCAAGATTCTGCCGAGCCGTTGGGCCTCCTCCTGACGCGAGCCGAAGAGCCCCGAAACTTCGATTGCAACATTTGCATCAGGAAGATCAATTGCAAAATTAGCAACTTTGGAGACAATCAACACGGGGATTAGTCCGTCTCTAAATTCTTGATAGAGCCGTTGGCGTTCTTTGTTGGAGGTTTGTCCTGTCAATAGGGGAGCTTTGGTTAGCCGCGCGATTTCTCCTAATTGATCCAAATACTGACCGATAACGAGAATATGATCGCCTTTATGTCGCTCGAGAAGTTTCAGCAGTACAGTAAGTTTTTGAGAATTTTCAGCCGCTATTCTGAATTTGTCTCTGTCAGTTGAGACTGCATATTCGTCTTCAAGATCCTGATTGAGCGGAATGCGTATTTCAATGCAGTCTGCGCTTGCGATCCAGCCTGAAGCCTCCAGATCTCGCCATGGAATATCGAATTTTTTTGGTCCGATTAAACTGAAGACGTCAGCTTCACGATTATCTTCGCGGACGAGAGTAGCAGTTAATCCGAGCCTTCGTCTTGATTGAAGTTCAGCGGTGAAACGAAAGACCGGCGCAGGAAGCAGATGAACTTCATCGTAGATAATCAATCCCCAATCTTCCGAGTTAAACAGATCGTAATGGACAAAATCAGATTTCTTAGTTTTTCTGTGAGTCAGTATTTGATATGTTGCAATAGTGATAGGTCTAATGTTTTTTATTTCTCCTGAATATTCTCCGATATCATCTTCATTGATTTCTGTTTTATCCAGAAGCTCCGCTTTCCATTGACGAGACGCGACCGTGTTGGTAGTAAGTATCAGAGTTTTTTTTCTGATCTGCCGCATTGCTTCTATTCCAACAATTGTCTTTCCGGCTCCGCACGGCAGACATATTACACCTGCGCCCCCGCGCTCGGTGCCGCCGGCAGTAAAAGCATCCGCTGAAAGCTTCTGATATGTTCTGAGCGTAAATGATGACCCGGATACTGCTGTATCTCGAAGTGTAATGTTGAATTCAGCTCCTTCTTTATATCCTGCAAGGTCTTCGATCGGCCAGCCTATTTTAATAAGTTCGAGTTTGAGATGTCCTCGCATCGCCGGATTAACTAGAGCGGTATCTTTGCCGAGTTCAGAGATAACATATCTGGCGGCATTTTTGTTCGACAAAACTTCTTTCATCAAAGAAGCAGATGAAGAACGCAGAACATATCCATCTTTGTGCGGCAAAAGCTGTAAAGCGCCCCACCTCGACATCCAATTTTCGATTTCATAAATAACATTTTGCGGGACTGGATATTTGGAAAGCTCTTCAAGTGCGGAAATAATTCCGTTCGGATCATGGCCAGCCGCCGCTGAGTTCCATAAAGACAAAGGAGAAATCCTGTAGGTATGGATATGCTCAGGAGACCTTTCGAGTTCTGCAAAACTGCATAATAAATTTCTGGCTTCCGTAAATTTTTCGTTGTTCACTTCCAATAAAATTGTTCTATCGGATTGAACTACCAGCGGATTTTCAGGTCTATAATTCATTGAACCAAGAACTATATCATAATAATTGTTCGAAGTCAGGACTGATTTTCAAATTTGAATTTATTTTTTGAGTTGACAATAAAAAGTATTTCGCCGTATAACATTGCATTGGAGGGAAAAAATGAATAAAGCTGAATTAATCAAAAGGGTATCTTCAAAGACCGGTCTGCCGATGAGAGCGGCCCGAGAGGCAGTAGAGACTCTAATAGGTTCCATTAAGTCCGGGCTGCAAAAAGGCGAAGATGTTCACATTGTCGGTTTTGGCTCATTTAGACTGCGCTCACGCGCACCTAGAAAAGGCAGAAATCCTCGTACCGGAGAAGTTATTCAAGTGCCGGCTAAAAAAGCTGTAAAGTTTACGCCTGGCAAGGACTTCAAGCTGAGAATTGCCGCTTCAAAGAAGAGTTAACGGAGTAGTGTTCGAAAAAATTCTTCCTGAGGAAAAACTTTATTTTAGTATAGGAGAGGTTGCTCGGATTACCGGAATAAAACCTCATGTATTAAGATATTGGGAACAGGAATTTCCATTATTGAAGCCGCGAAAAGATGAATCCGGAAGAAGAATTTTCAGGAAGAAAGATATCGAGGCTGTTTTCAAAATAAAAAAACTATTGTATGAAGAAAAGTTTACGATACCTGGAGCTAGACGCGCTTTAATCTCGGATGAAGAAGTTGGAATGGATACTTTGACTGGGGAAAAAATTGCCGACGAATTGAGAGTTATTTTGAAATTGCTAAAAGAAGTTTGACTTCGATGAGTTCAAGTTTTAGTGTGATGTGATTGTAAACCGGGCCGTAGCGCAGTTTGGTAGCGCACCTGAATGGGGTTCAGGGGGTCGGCGGTTCGAATCCGCCCGGCCCGAGTGAAACGAGGACCGAAAATTAAAAGCGATACAGGATGTATCGCAACCAATGGATTCAAGGCGCTCGCTTTGGAGGCACAGGCGCCTCGCGTGCGTGCCTACAGGTCTGCTAGCTACGCATGCTGATTCTGCCGGCCTCCCCGTTCTTTTGTTAAGTGTTAACCGGAGTCATGCAAGTCGCCGAAAACTTTCATTTATCAGTAGAGTAGGCGCGGCGACGGACGCTTCAACTTGTCCGTCCCGCGCCTACTCTACTGTTCTCCGAGGTAAATCATCAACTTGCATAAGTCCGGGTATTAACTCTTTTCCAAAAAAATAAAGTAATCGCGATTTGCATCACTAAAAACAAAATAATAATTTTAGAATTTATTCCCATCTTCCATGCATAGACTGACCATTGGTCGATGCTCTTACGCATGATTTGGTTAGGAGCAGTGTCGCCAACTGGAATTATTTTTTTGCTTCTTTGATACTCTGCCGGCAAGCGTTGGAAATTAACTCTCTTTAGTAATTCGAATTGACCGTACCATGGATTGTATTTTACCGTTGACCAAGACACCTCATAATTGATTCCGTAATCCCAAAGAAGATCATTCCATGAATCTGTAGCAACTACCGTTCCATATAATTGAATTAAAATTGCTGAGACCACTCCAAGATTCTTTATCCATTTTTTTCTTACCTTTATGAATGGAATTAAGCCAATGCTCAGCATTGGAACAATCGAACCGAGATGCCTTGGCCCCCAGCATGCACCTCCATTCCAGATTGAATGGCTAGATACGATTAGGATATGAAGAATTCCAATTATGAATGGAATTAACATAAATTTCCCGAATTTCTTTTTCAATAGTATAAGACCAAACAATCCTAAAACAGTTAACGGCGAATACCATAATATTCCTCGGCTCGGATGAATAGTGAGTCCTAAGAAGCCTTCCCCAAAATTACCGGCAAACATATTTTGCATATCCGGAGCGCCGGTATCTAATACGGATCCAAACCTCGCAAAATTGTAAACCCCACCTAAAACTATTCCTGGAATTAGTCCTAAAATTATTCCTGATGCTCTGCGAGGCCTTCCAATAAGAAGAATAGGCCAAAACAATGCGCTGTCATATCTGTATAAAAAAGCAAGCGATAGAGCTATGCCTGATGCAAGTCCTTTACGAAATATTTTTTCGTTTTCAAAAATAGTGCTCCATGCTAATAGATAAAGCACACCGACAGGAAAATTAGAAATTATTGTGTGCGATAAAGCGAATGAATAAGTAGCAAAAGAATTGATTAGAGAGATTGCCACTGCCGTTTTTTCATCATAGCCGAGTTTGGTAATTATTATAAAGAGTATTGCCGCGCACAGCCCGCCCCATACGCTCCCTTGCAATGAGAAAAAAGCTCTGGTTATGTAAATGTCTCCGATTCCAGAGAAAGCGGACGCAAGTTTTCCGGCAAAATAAAAAGGGATTCCAAAGAATGAAGTGCCCGGAGCATAATAGGAGTACAGCTTTCCACTACGTCCGGCAGAAACATTAATTGGTTTTTCCATTTGTGGAGAGATATCTATTCTTCCGTATTCGCAAATAGAGCGTGTGACGAGATAATTTGTTTCATCGTCAAGCGAATAAAGTCTTCCTGATGCAAGAAGCAATAAAGAAAGAGAAACAGCGCAAAAAATAAGAATCGACTTTTTAATCATAAAAAAATAAATTACAAAGCCCAATCACAAATTTTTATGAGTTCCATCACACCACGGGGGAGTACCAGTCTTTTTACAATTGCAGAAGGCTTTTTTTTCCTTTGCTTTTATTACAACTGTCATCGGAATAAAATCGGTACCTTTATGGCTTCCATCGCAAAACGGCTGTTTTGAAGATCTGCCGCAACTGCACCAATGATATGTGCCCGGCTCCAATTCTAAAACTGACGGTTTCTTATCTGCTATTACAGGTTCTGACATAATTTCACCTCTCTGTTCAAGTATATCAAAACAACGGCGCTCTTCAATTTTTTCGAAGTAAAAACAGAATATGCAGAGCAAACGGCGACAGAAATCTTTGCAATACTGGAATGGCATCTATTTTTTTTAACCATATAATCGGCCGTCTCGGGAATGGAATTAAATGCACCTGTCCAAAAAAAGAAATTAGTCTGAATCCTTTTAACAACATTTCGATAAGCACGAATGGCCATAGAGGAGCATTTTCCCTAGGCTGATTTCCAGCTCCACTGGAAAATTCTTTTTTTCGTAAAGAAAGATAAATTCGATAAAGACCGAGTAGATTCAAATATGAAGGAAAAGTGATGCATAATATTCCATCATGCTTTAGCAGACGATGAATTTCATAAAGAAATATTCTCGGCTTTTCAAGATGTTCATAAGTCTCACAGGAAATTATTGTGTCAAACGTATTATTTTTAAATGGCAAGCAGTGAGCATCAGCCGCGACGTAAATTGGATATCGTATTTTGAAATTTTTGGAACGAGTTTTTGCTTCCATGAGTGCCGTTATCGAAAAATCAACGGCAATGATTTTTTCGCCGCTTTCAGCTCTCTCTCTGGCATACGCACCACAGCCGCAGGCAACTTCCAAAGTCAATCCGTTTCTTTTCAGCAATCTTTTGCGCACTGCTTGATACCATACGCTGGAAAGAAGTTCTGACTCTGGAATGCTCTTGATAGTTTTATGCCATATCTCATATTCTTTTCGCATAAAAGTAAAATTTGCATTGAATTTATTAAATGTCAATGATTCGTTTTTGAATTTATTCTGCTATTGAATAGATATCAAAGTAGAACTAATATTTTTCTGCGCGCTCGTAGCTCAGCGGATAGAGCGTTGGCCTCCGAAGCCAAAGGCCGCAGGTTCGAATCTTGCCGAGCGCACGATTATTATTTATGTTGAATTGTATGGGATAAAATTATGAATTTAATTGAACTTCACTCCTTTCATTCTTCTTACAGAGGAGTTATTGTGTGCAGATAAAAATATTATTATTTTTTCTACTAATGCTCCTTCTTTTAGTGAGTTTGCCTTCCACGGCGGCTGATTCTTACCGTCCGGCAGCTTTTATTTTCGAAGAGATTGGCGCAAGAAGTACAGGGCTCGGTGGAGCAACAACTGCGCTTTTAGATGATGTCACTTCTCTTTACTCAAATCCGGCAGGACTTACAGGAGTGGATCAGTATCAAACATTTTTCGACCTCGGCAATACGCATAACAGGGATCTCTTCGGGTCGTTTGCTCTTGCAATTCCATTTCAGAGAAGAACAACAGTAGCGATAGCTTATTCCGGATTGAAACTTGATGACAGATACTCGATTCCAGTTCTTGGCAACGACAATAACTATCACACAAAACAGTATATCAAGAGCGAGATGCAGGATATTGCAGAGATTGGATTCGGCAGAATTATCGGCAGAGGACTTTCAATTGGAGCTTCGGCACGATATACAAAAACAGCTTCGACAGATCCTTTTGCGAATTATGACGGGCTTTTTGGCAATATCGGAATCAGATATAACTCTGCTGTTAAAGGAATGGTTTTTGCCGCAACAGTTAAAAATCTTGGCGGCAAATTAAAAGGAAGTGCGGATCCGGATATCCCTATTTCAGTTTCTGCGGGATTTTCTTTCGGGAAATTGCTTTCATCTATCAACTACGCAAATTTTGCTGTTGAAGGTATTGCAACTGAGAAGCACGACCTTGCCGTAAGAGCCGGAGCCGAGTATTGGTGGGCGAATTATCTCGGCCTGCGTTTAGGCTACGATGGTTTAGCGCGCGAAAAAACAGGAAATTCTTACGGAGGAACTTTTCGCGGCGGAATCAGCGTTAATTTTAGGGAGATGCTGATTGATCTCGCCGCTGTGCCTGCAAGAAACGGATTGCGTAATTCGCGTCTTGAGGCTTCGATCAGAATGGTTTTTGGAGAGGGAAGAAGACGGTGAAAAAAGTTATAACTTTTTCTTCAGATTTTGGTTGGAGAGAAAGCTATGCTGCTGAAATGAAGGGCGCTTTTTTTTCAGAACTTTCAAATTTGTCTGGAGATATCGGCGCATTTACAGTTATAGATGCTTCGCATGATCTGCCTAAGTTTGATATTAGAGCGGGAGCAAGAATGGTTAACTCTTTATTGAAAACTTATCCAAAAGGCTCAATTCATATTATCGTTGTTGATCCAGGTGTAGGCTCCGAAAGAAGGGCGCTTGCAGTTTCAAGCAATGAGCAATGGTTTATAGGGCCTGATAACGGCATTTTTACTCCGCTTCGAAATTCGACAAGTAAAATTGTGGAGATCGACTCTTCGTTAAGAAAAAAAAGTATTTCAAGAGTATTTGACGGCAGAGACCTTTTTGCTCCTGCGGCCGCCCGGCTGGCGCTGGATATGGAAGTAGGAGCTCATGCAAATGGATTAACTTTATTTGAAGAAAAAATGCCTATTTATGAAAAAAGTAAAATCAGCGGCGAAATTATTTTTATAGATAGTTTTGGTAATTTAAAAACGAATATTCCATTTAGAAAGATTCCTAACGGAGCAACAGTAAAATTGTTTGGAAAGAATGTGGATATTAAATCCTGCTACAATGATTCAGATATTGGAACGCCTGTTGCAATCGAGTCTTCCGACAATGTGCTCGAGATTGCGGTTAGGGAAGGCTCCGCATACGAATTTTTTTCCGCCGAGCCAGGAGCAGAGGTATTTGTAACTTGGTAATAGGAAAAAAATTAGTTCCCGTGATGGCTGATTCACGAGCTATTCCTCTGGTTGCTTTCATTATAGGATTTTCAGCGCTTGCGCTTCAGGCTCCTCCGCATGAACTGTGGCTGTTGCCCATCTGCGTTCTGACTAAAAGTGAATTGCGTAAAACAGTTTTTCTATCTGCGCTGGGGCTTTGGATATCGGTAATTAGTTTTTATTTATTAGGGAAATGGTTTGCCGGCTCGGGGAGCGTTGTCTTTATTCTCGATACTTCAGGTTTGAAGAGCATTCACGATTATCAGGAAGCTAGAGAATTTTTTGGAGGCTTATTGCCGTTTTCTGCCGGCTGGCTGGGCTTCATTGCAGAATTGAATGGAACTCATATTCCTTCTTTTCGGGATATTGCAATAATGATTGGACAAAGAGGAACTTTTAATTCTTTTTATTTTGCTTTGCTTGTCGGGGCGCAGATTGCAGTGCGAGCATTATTGCTTTTAAAGATTTCCGATTATTTTCGAAGCCGCTCACGAATTAGAGACATAACCGCGATATTCTCTGTAGGATATTGGATTGTGATAATTTTTCTCTGGATGCTATAAATTAATTTTCGCTTTTGGCTGTTTCCGGAACGAATGAGACAAGATAGCCTGTTACGATAAAAAATAATATTACGCCTATGGTTGTCTCCCCAAAGGTTATATTCGGCAATTTAGAAATTCCGCTTACAGCCATGCCTAAATAGAATCCCAAGCCGTGAACTGCCATTCGCTCAGATGTTGTAAGAGGAATTTTCGGAGAGAAGGCGGAAAGGCGGACTGCTGTATAAATTATTGATGAGAATAAAACAAAAAAAACTGATGAAAAAATGAGCGTCTCACTGAAGAGAGAATCGATAGCGAATATAAGTCCGGAAAAATAAATTGCAAATCTTGCTATTTTTTCAGGTGAAGAAAAAGAAAAAAGAAATTTAGAGATTAAAACAAAGAGTCCAAATCCTATAAGTGCCAAAGAAATCTTTGCTCGAAAAAAAACCATCAAGCCTATCATTACGCCCATTGAAGAAGAAACTCCGAAGAGCGCGAGTATATTTATATCGCGAAAGAAATCACGCCAGAACCAGATCTGAGTGTTTCCAAAGAACCCTGGGTTATCCTTTGAAAATAAGTGAGTATGAAAAGATGCGATTACAGTCACGGCAAGAGAAGAATAGATTAAAATATCAGCGGAACCTATAAAGAAAGAGATACTTTTTGCAGAGGCAATTCCTAGTCCTACTCCGACAAGTGTTAGTGTTGCTTCCAAGTGTCTTGTCGCGATTTTATTTGAGAGAAGAGTCCATCTTCCAAGAGCGATTTGAGTTGCCGAGAAACCTGTCAGCCAGCCGACAAATGCGATTATCAGCCAGAAACTCTGAGGAGCCAGAACGAATATGAGAAATGCCACAGACTGCCAAACAACAGAATCACGTATAGATGACGCAGCTGAGTGCGTAGCAATTCTTTTTCCTAGTTCCATTTGAGAAAGAATGAGTACAGTAAAAGCAATCAAAACTATAAGATCTATTGCGCCCGAATCTTCAACAAGAGATAGCAGGAATGGCAGGAGATTAATCACAGCGTAAAGTTGAAAACCCGAAAAAAAACCCACAACCGAGGTGAGAGCAGATGGCAACATTCGTTTCATATTGAAGTCGTATCTTATCATAGATTTAATTTCATAGTTCAATAATTTGTGATAAATTCATAACTGATGGGGCGTCGTCCAACGGAAGGACACCGGGCTTTGAATCCGGTAATGATGGTTCGATTCCATCCGCCCCAGAATGAGTAAATATATTTATTCCCAGAAATCGTCGGCTTTAGATTTTACCTGATCGGAAATCTTTGAAATATCTATTTTGTATCCGGCTTCTTCAAGCTGTTGTAAAATCCCGGATTTATCAACTGCCTTCATGTAGGCTTCAAGCGGTTCGACCAAGCGCTTTCGAACATAATACATAATTGAATCGTTTAAAGTTTGCATTCCAATATTAGAACTGGTCTGCATTATCGAGGGAATCTGAAATGTTTTTCCTTCTCGAATTAGATTCGAAACGCTTGATGCGCCGAGAAGTATGTCATGAGCCGCAAGACGCCCGCCGCCTTTTTTCTTTAATAGTGTCTGCGACAGAACTCCTTTCAATGATTCCGAAAGCATCATTCTAATTTGGTTCTGCTGAGCTGGCGGAAACTGATCGATAATCCTGAATACTCCTCCCATTCCTTTTCTGTCCATAAAAACATTGCAGGGGAGGAAGATATAGGACTTCTTGAGAAAAACGAACTGTTCAAGAAAGTGCTTGCAAAGGCTTCTTTGGGATCGGGAGAAACTCTTGAAGGAACTTTTCTTTTTCCTAATGACTCGACCCGTGAATTCAGACTACTTGATTGCCTGAATCGTTCGGATTATTTTTTGCCGATGCTTTCTGATGATTCTGTTTACTATATCTCACAGAAATATATCTGCAGGATTATAGAAAAAAATAGAATTTAGATAACAGTTAAATGTATTTCTCTATCTTTTCTAATCGGTTGCAGAAAATGAGGTTTTACATTTATTTGAATTGTTGTTCTTCCGCGTTTTACCGCATTAAATTCTGCAATCATTCGGCCGCCTTCTGTTGTGTTGACTCCATTACTTTTTATTGACTTGCCTTTGACTTCATAACTGTAGAAGGGGCCTGATCTAGAGCCTTCAACTCCATAAACTATTCTAAACGAAGAGCCTTTTCTGACTCTGCCACGTGGAGCATAGTGAATTCTGGATTCTTGAACGAAAGTCTCCCCGCCGAATTTTATAGCTGTTATTTCTATAACATTTTCTCCGGATTTAAACACAGGATCTATTACAACAGTTTTAGTAATAAAGTCTGAAGAGATGTTCTTTTCAAAGCTTGTAGCGACTTCTTTCCCGTTTATTTTTACGGATACATCTTGAATGAACCGCAATGAGGCTCGAAGAGCATTACGCTGTAACATCAATTCGTTTTCAATCCATGACGGCAGAACTACAGCTTTTGGCCTATATTCTATGCGCGTCGATTTTGTATACTCTCTGCCGTTTACTGAAACTGAAACATTAATTATTTTTTCTCCAAATGTCGGCGGAGCAAAATATACAGTGCTGTTTTCGAGCCCTCCTCCGAATCCTCCGCCATTTTTTTCGAATCCGTAATCAATTCCATCTACTAAAATTGTGATTTCAGCTTTACCTTCTGTGGGCTGAGGATAATAAATGTCCATTGCAATTCTGCCGTCGGCGTCGGTTGATATAACATTCAGTGAAATGTTGTCTTTGTCCGTAGGTATGAAAATTTTATATTCGCCAGCTTTTGCAGATGCTATTAATAGTAGAGATAATACCTCTGCGATTGCTAAACATTTAATATATGAAAATGATTTTTCCATTTTTTCTCCTTTTTATTTCTCGTCTAATTTATCAATAACTTTTTTTGAATCTGAAACGTGCGTGTCTCCTAAAGTTTCCATGTTTCTTGGAGATGAGTCAACAAAAGTTCTTTCAAAACTAATACTTTTGCCTAATTCATTAGGCTCATCTGAAGAGCCATAAATCGGTCTGGAAGCTGAGGGAATATACGATGTTCCTACGCCGAGCATTGTCGGAGAAGAACTGCGCAGAGTAGAAGTTGAGGCAGGTTCGGATAAAGAACCTGGAGTTGAAGGAATTGCAGGCTGAGGCGCTGGCATTGCTTCTTCTGAGGGACTTTCAAATTTGTTTTCCTGCTCCGGTTCTGTAGATGAGAATCTTATTCGCCGTGCTGATGAACCTTTTTCTGACGAACTTAAACTATTATTTGAATTAGCCGCTTCATTATGCTCAGAAATATTTTCAGTTCTGTTTTCCGAAGGCGTAGTGTTGAGCTCGATTGCCTGCTCTAATTCTAAACTTTTATCTTCACTATTCGGCCGAGCTGATTGAGTGACTTCCTTAAAAGTATCTTCGGTCAAAAGTTTTCTGCCTTCTGATGATAGATAGATGACTGCTCCTATCAAAAGCGAAGCGGCAATAGCTCGCATCGGAGTAAACCACGCAATTCTTTTCTGCTGTGCTTTTGATAGCGTCTTTTTAACTAATGTCTCGCTTGCTCTTGCCTTAAGAAACTTTATTTTTGTTGCAATCTCTTTTGCAAATTCGGCTTCGGCTCTGCATGACTCGCAGATTTCAATGTGCTCCGCAATATCCTTTGAGAGAATTGGAGTGGTTTCATTTCGAACATACGAATCGATATGATGCAGTACTTGAATGCAATTCATCTCTCAACCCTCATCCTTTGTTTGAGCATATTTCTTAACTGCTCTCGACCTCGCACAAGCCGTGATTTAACGGTTCCCTCCGGAATACCTAATATAGCCGCGGCTTCTTCTATTTTCATATCCTCTATGTCAACCAGAGTTATAACTTCCTTCCAATCATTCTTGAGATCTGCGACTGCTTCTCTGATCAACAGAATTTCTTCAGACTCAACAACATAATTTGCAGGATCGCATTTCGATAATTCGATATTTGACGAATTATCGTCAGGAAAGGCTTCACCGCTCTCAAAGGCTCTTTCTCTTTGACGCCTGCCAATCGCATCTCTGCCCGTATTTACGGCAATGCGGTAAAGCCATGTTTCCGGCGAAGAATCGCCGCGAAATGAATTTATCGCGCGCAAAGCCTTCACAAAAACCTCCTGAGTCAAATCCTCTGCATCTTCTTTATGCCCGACAATTCCATACAGCATGGAATAAACGCGGTCGATCGTTCTACGGACGAAGCTGTCGACGGAGTTCGGATCAAGCTTACTAAATTTCTCTTCAACCATTTAGACGATGCCTCATAAATAAAGTTCCAATTTTTTTGAATTTGCTTGTAATTCTCTACTATATTCAATAAAAAAATAATAGAATATTTTCTGAAAGTGTCAAAGCGTCAATACGACACCTTTTTGGAAAGGTTAGTTATGGAAATTTTGGAAAGAATTATTTCTGATCAGCTTCTTCTTGCGCGCGTTCAATTCGCTTTGACTGCATCTTTTCATTATATCTATCCTCCCATCACTATTGGTCTCAGCCTCTTTATAGTTTTGATTGAAGGCTTATATTTGAAAAGCAAAGACGATATTTATTTAAAACTTTCAAAATTTTGGACTGAAATTTTTGCTTTAACTTTTGTGATGGGTGTTGTCACCGGAATTGTAATGGAATTTCAGTTTGGAATGAATTGGTCAAGATTCTCCAGATTCGCAGGCGATATTTTTGGAGCGCCGCTTGCGGCAGAGGCCATATTTGCTTTCTTTCTTGAATCCGTTTTTTTGGGCCTTCTACTTTTCGGTAGAAACCGAATCAGCCCGAAGATGCATTTCTTTTCGGCTCTGATGGTGATGCTTGGAGCTCATCTCAGCGCGATCTGGATTATTGTTGCAAATTCATGGATGCAGACTCCCAAAGGATTCAGACTTGTCGAACACGGTGACGGAATTAGAGCTGAAATCTCCGATCTTTCCGCTGTCATATTAAATCCTTCTACTATTGAAAGACTTTCGCATGTAATTCTTGGAGCGTGGCTTGCCGGTATAACTTTTGTTATATCGATTTCGGCTTGGCAGATTTTAAAGAAAAAAGATTTTCATACTGCTCGATTGGCTTTAAAAATATGCGTGCCGCTTTTTTTGATAGTTTCTCTTCTTCAATTAGGAGTCGGGCATGCGAGTGCTATTGGAGTATTTAAAAATCAGCCTTTGAAACTAGCCGCGTTTGAAGGGCACTTCGCGGAAAATGCTCCGGCTGCTCTTTATCTATTTGGATGGGTGGATAGAGAAAAAGAGATTGTTCGATTTGGTTTGTCTATTCGTGGAGGAGTAGGACTTCTTGTCAGCGGAGACCCTTCGCTTCCTGTGACTGGACTAAAATCTTATTCAAAGATCGATTGGCCTATGCTCAATGTCGTATTTCAAAGTTATCATATTATGATTGCGTTGGGATTTGCAATAATAGGATTGGGTATTCTATCATGCTATTATTTAATTCGAGGAAAACTTTTCGAGACGAAGTGGATTCTCCGGCTTCTGATGCTATCGGTTCTCGGACCGCAAATTGCGAATCAGGCAGGCTGGATTGCAGCTGAGGCAGGCCGCCAACCGTGGATTATTTATGGAATAATGAAGACTGTAGAGGCATTTTCTCCGAGCGTTTCTGCAACAAGCATATTGTTTTCCATAACAGTATTCACTACGATTTATCTTTTACTTTTTGCATGCTACATCTTTCTGCTTGCAAAAAAGATTTCTAAGGCAGGAACAACATGATAAGTCTTAGCATTATTTGGTTTTTACTTATTGGAATTCTATTCGCAGTTTATTCTATTCTTGACGGATATGATTTTGGAGCCGGCATGCTTTTTTTCCGTGCAAAGAATGAAAATGAAAAGCGTCTGATTATCAACTCGATTGCGCCTGTTTGGGACGGCAATGAAGTTTGGCTCGTGACTGCGGGAGGAGCGCTCTTTGCCGCATTTCCAGAGGCTTATGCGACGATCTTCTCTGCATTTTACGAGGCATTCGTAATATTTCTTTTTGTCTTAATCCTTCGCGCAACCTCGATTGAATTTAGAAGCAAAGTTGAAAATGCAAAATGGAAAATTATTTGGGAAAAAAGTTTTATGATTTCGAGTTATCTGGCTCCGCTCTTGCTTGGAATTGCGTTTGGAAATGTTTTGTGGGGGCTTCAGCTCGATTCGACTCATGAATATAGAGGAACATTTATCGGACTATTAGGTCCGTTTCCTTTGATGGTTGGATTAACCACTGTAGCATTATTTTATTGCCATGGCGCTTTATACTTGAGTTTCAAAACTAGCGAAGAATTAAGAGATCGAATATTGAGATGCGTTAGAGGTTCTTCGTTTGCATTTGCAATATTTTTTGTATTTTTGTCCGTGTCGGTATTCTTTGCAAATCAGAGAATGTTAAGAAATTACTCAGAATATTCATGGCTTTATATTGTTCCAGTAGTAACTGTATCTTCTCTTGCTGCATTGCTTTTTGCTTCTTTTAAGGGGAAATATATTTTAGCAATTTCGGCTTCTTCGATTTTGATTATTGGAATGATTGCTCTTGGCGGAATAAGTTTGTTCCCTGAAATTGTGCCTGCGCTTCCGGAATCATCTAACAGCCTTACAATATTTTTTGCGGCTTCCTCAAAAAGAACTCTGGAGATTATGTTGTGGATTGCCGGAGCTGGAATTCCTTTGGTAGTGATTTATACTTATTATGTTCATAGAATATTTCGAGGTGTAGTAAAGATTGATGAAACGAGTTACTGAGGAGGCATGATGAATCGAACATTATATTTATTTTTGGCGAGCGTATTTATTTCAGGATGCACAGGAGGAAGCTCTGCGGCGCGGTCTGACGACCAGTGGGCGAATTATAGAGCGAATGCATTATATGAACGCGCTGAAGAATATTATTCTGCAGGACGATATGCAGAGGCTATAAACGATTACAGCGAATATCTCGACAAGTATCGCGATTTGCACAAGTCCGACGACGCATCTTTCAGAATTGCGCAGTCGCTTGAGGCTTTGGGGCAGAGAATGGAAGCGGCTGACGCATACAGAGCGACCGGCATGGCATGGTATCGATCGAGTCTGGCTCCGAACTCTTTTTTGAGAGCCGGCGAGCTTTACGAAATCGAAGGCTGGCTAAGAGATGCGAAGTTGGATTATGAAAGAGCCTCGGAGTACACGACTACTGAAGCAGGGCAGACAGGATATCAGCGGCTGGAGGCAGTGAAGAAGAGAATTGCGGAAGAAGAGGCTCTGAGAAAAGAGAGACGACGTAGCGGGGGAAGCGACGAGGAGAGAAACACTTTACAGACCTCGAACTTGCGGCAATGGCCGCCGCCTGACAGAACAATGTACGATTTAATAACGAGGAAGTAATGGCAGACTCTTTGAAGACTGCTCGAAATGCAGGCCGAAGTTTTATGCGAATAATTCTTGCGCTTGCAGTCATGGCTTCGTTCAATGTTTTGGCAATACAACTTTTTATCTCAAGAAATTTAGGACCTATCACCAAAATTCTTTCGCTTCAGCAGGCAATGCTGATCTCGTCATTTATGGTCATTATCATAGACGTAGTTATTATTTACTTTATGATAATATTCAAGACGCCGTCGCCTTATTCGAGTAAAGAATTCGATCGGCT
>PEWQ01000111.1:273-5671 GCA_002780065.1 Candidatus Hydrogenedentes bacterium CG07_land_8_20_14_0_80_42_17 | reverse complement strand
CCAGCCTATCTTCCGTGGAACGCGTAAAATAATTGAAAAATGAAAATTGGAAAAATAAAATTTTCAATTTGCAATTTCAAATATAACGGGAGACGCCTTGGAGGCACAGGCGCCACACGTCAATGGACGCCACGCGTCAATGGGCGCCTCGAGTCAATGGACGCCACGCGTCAATGGACGCCTCGCCTGTGCAAGCGGCGCATGATTTCATAAAACTTCAGAATCAGCAATTCCGCAATCTTATGTTTTTCACAGGAGCAACTAAACGCAAAGAAAAGTCATCGTCTCATCATGCATACAGCTCTTGCTAAAATTTCACTCGCGCCCGACATATTCACAGTTCGATCCAATACCGAGTTATTAATATTCGTTCGAACTATATCTTGCGAAGTTGGTATTACAACATTATCTATCTTTACGCTCTTACCTGCCATTAGCTGTTCAAACTCTTCAGGCATCAAAATAGCGATTGGGATTGAATGCTCTTCAAATATCGAAATCAAATGCTGTTTACGATCTTCAATACTGAATCTGTCATAAACATCTTCGAATGCATGAACAATAAGTCCTGTATCGGACTTTTCAATTCTGTAAAGTTTGTAATCGACCTTAACAGGAGTTTCATCCTTAAGGTTTCTAAAAAGAAATCGAACATCTTCGAGGCGCATCCTGATGCATCCATGACTCGCCAGTTTTCCAATGCTTCTCGATTCACGTGTCGAATGCAGTCCCACTCCTTCAGTGCCCAGTGAAAGAAAATATCCTTCTACTCTCCCATTTTCATTGCGAGCTCGAAAAGGATTTTCCGGATCGTTAAAAGGAATCACCTTGCCGGCAAATTCTCCTGCCCACTCCTGTTTAGGAACAAACCATGAAGGCTTAGCTCGCCTAGAAACTATTTTCCCTTGAAAAATCGGAGTGGGATATTTTTTTTGTCCAACCGCTACGCGATAAGTCATTATTGGTTCAGCATAATCATTAACTTCTTGTACAGAATAAAACCTTATAATCCGTTCAGGAATATTCACAACCGCTTTAATATTGTCGGACCTGAAAGCGGATTCTAATTCAGAAAAAGTGCCTGCCGAAGAAGCAGAAAGAAAAATAAAAATAATTGCCGCAGAAAGAAAAATCCTTTGCATCGTCGTCTCCTATAAAAATTCCCTCCCGCAATAAAGATTAATTCATAATTCTTATCGATAAATCAAGTGGGTGTTCAATTTTCAGAAGAAAATAAATTGTATGAAACGTCAATAAATACAGGTTTGAAAGGCAAAATGAAATTTAATTTAAAAAAACACTAAAGTTTTTTCGATCCCAGTCGATAATAGAAATTACCAGTGGTGAAGGCGAAGCGCATCCCCCCTCCCAGCGGACGCACAAACCACTCGGCTTGATTGCTTGGCGGAATCATAAGATTCCGCCTTTTTTATTTAATTGGAACTTTTTCTAAAAAAATTCGTCTAAATCTTCGAAAACAAAATTTGCTTTCAGTTTTGAAGTCAATAGAATCAGTAATGGAGGAAGTATGAAAATATTTATTCGTAAATTTACTGTTGTAATAGTTTTTGCATTGTTGCTCGGCATATCCGAAGCGGCGCCTGCAAGAATTAAACTCGTTGCTCTGCCTGAGCGCGCTTCGATTTCAATCTCTATCGAACATCCATCTGAAACGCTCGTTCAAGAGGAACGTATTCTCACGCTCCAAAAAGGTGTAAATCAGGTGGATTTCTCATGGCAGGGAGTTCAAATAGATGCTGATGCAATTCTATTAGAGTCTCTTGATCATCCCGACGAAATCAAACTGATCTCCATTAGATATCCCTCAAACGAAAATGCGCTGGTTTGGGATATATTTTCTCCGCGCGCCATGCTTGAGCGAGTCAGAGTCACTTACTTTCTCGACGGAATCGGCCGAGATATTTCCTATCGAGCAGTTTCAGATCTTGAAGAAAAAAATCTATTTCTAAAACAATATCTAAAACTCCGCAATAACTCCGGTGAACGGCTTGAGCATGTAAAAGTTTATACAGGTTTTTCAAAGCCTTATGTCACAGACATTGATAATGGTGAGATGCGGCAGACATTAGTATTTTCCGGAAAAGTTCCATTCTCCCGTCAATTCATTTGGGATTCCTCATTGAAACCGCACGACCCCTCGAAAGAAAATATCACCGTGGGGATACCAATCAGCTACAACATCAAAAACGAAAGCGCATCCGGATTAGGACTTTTTCCTTTGCGTTACGGCAAGGCTAGAATATTTCAGGAGGAGCAAAGAGGCGGTTCAGCCTTTCTGGGCGAAGACTGGGGGCAATACACTCCAATTTCCAAAGAGATGAAACTTTCAGTCGGAGAATCGCGCGACATCAAAGTCACAAGAAAATTGATCTCGGAGAATCGAACAAAAGAGCGGAGAAATTCTCATAATCGCGTTGTTTTATTCGACAAAGAATCGCAGTATGAAATCACTGTCGAGAATTTCAAAGACTCAGCCGCCGAGGTCAGCATACTTGATTATTTCGATAACACATGGGACATAACATCTTCAACACATGAATGGAGCCGTGAAGATTTTCGAACTGTCAAATTCCATATTCCGATTGCCGCAAGCGACTCAGTAACAGTGAGGTTTACTCTTCAACAAAGAAACCTCTCTGAAAGGACGGTGCTCCGATGAAACGAATATTTCTTTTTCTTTCTCTTCTACTTATTTCGCTCGATGCTGATGCCAGAATAGGGCTTGTGACTCTGCCTCGCCGCGAAGCTGTGCAATTGACAATTTACAATTCAGCGGATTTAACTCTTGTTAGAGAACGTCGGACTTTGACATTGGCAAAAGGAAAGAATCGTCTGGAGTTTTCGTGGGCAAATACGCTCATCGATCCGACTTCCGTTCAGTTCGATGCAGTTTCAAATACAGACAAAGTTGAGCTGATAGACATATCATTTCCCGCTCAGGCGCCAAATGCGCTTGTATGGACAATCGAATCAGAGGTATCAGGAGAAGTCATTGTAGAGATTTCCTATTTCACTTCAGGACTAACGTGGTCGGCAGATTACGAAGCGACAGCAGACAAAGGCGGAAAAAAACTTTCATTGAACTCATTTGTCAAAGCAACAAATAATTCAGGAGAGGATTATGACGGAGCTCAAGTGCGGCTCATCGTCGGAACAATTCATCTGGTCGAAGATATTTCAGAGCTTGCAAATCGCGGAGCGAGACCGATTCCTCCGCCTGTGTTGAATAGAGCCAGAGCTATGATGATGCCGGAAGCCGTTGCTTCATCAGTGGGATTGGGCGGGAGATTCTCAGCAGATTCGGAAGAGCCGCCTGAAATAATTCGTGAAGGATTATCTGAATACTTCATCTACACGGTAAGCGGAGAGCATTCAGTTCCAAATACATGGGCTGTGAGATGGCCGAATTTTAGTCAGTCGGATATTGATATAGAAAATTTTTATCGATACGAAGAAGGACGTTACAACGAACCGCGTCGGTTCTTTAAACTCAAAAATGACGAAGCGCATAAGCTCGGAAAAGAGCCGCTTCCTGATGGTCGCATAGAGGTCTTTCAGGTTAGAGAAGACGGGACTAGAGCTTTTCTTGGAAAGACCATTTCAAAATACGTTCCGGTCGGAGAATGGTGGGAGATAGATTTAGGAGCCGATCCCGATGTAATCGTGAAGCCGAAGCTAATGCGCCGAGAAATCGACGATGTTGAATTCGATTCTGACGGAGATCCATCAGGCTGGAAGGTCATTGAAACATGGCTGATAGAAGTTTTAAATTCGAGAACTGATGCCATAGCGATAGAGATCGATCGCAATTTTGACGGCGACTTCACACTCTCGCAAAATGTAGAAAAAGAAAAATACGATTTCGATACTGTTCGATTTAAGAGGAGTCTTGGAGGCGGTGAATCTGAAAAAATCGAATATACGGTGACTTACAGAAAAGGGACATTGATTAAGAGATGAAATTCGATTACAGACTGCCTGTTCTTATAGCAGTTCTTGCAGTGGCCTCGGCGTATTACAATGTAACACGCCGAGCCGTTCCGCCGGGAATTACTCAAGAAGAGCATTTCAAAAGAGCGGAGGAACTTCATTCAAAGATATTGAGAGAAGACGGCTCTATCGACAAAAATAAAGTTCGAGAAGCTCTAGCGGAATATAAATTAGCTTTAGATGCTTCCGATTTAAGACTTTCTGCAAAATCGCATATCGGAGCCGGACAGATGAATATTCTCGAAGGCGACACTTCTGCGGCAATTGCAGAATGGAAAAATGTCTCGGTGATTTTACCTGGGGACTTTGAATCATTGCGCGCAATGAAAAGCATTGCAGATGCAATGAAAGAAAACGGTCAAAAGGAAGATGCTAAAGAATGGTATAAAAAAATCGTCTCGGAATTCGGCGATTCAAAACTGCCTCAGGCAATGAAAGTCATCGTCAATTCAACGCGCAAAGAAATGAATTGATGACCGAACCTATTTATCAAAAACACGTTTTCATCTGCGTGAATGTTCGCGAAGGAAAAATTTCCTGTAAAGGAATGGAGCTAGTCGAAGAGATGAAACGAATCTTGAATGAAAAAGGTATTGGAAAAGAGATAAGAGTAAACAAATCCGGTTGTCTCGGTCAATGCGCTTTAGGTCCCATGATAGTTGTATATCCGGAAGGTATTTGGTACAGCAAAGTTTCAATAAAAGATATAGAAGTCATTGTCAACGAACATCTAATCGGAGGTCATCCCGTCGAAAGGTTAAGAATTAGATGAAAATAAAAGTCGAGGCATTTGCAAGTGCGAAAGATCTTTTCGGATTTAAGGAAAAATATTTTGATATTCCAGACGGAGCATCTCTTCAAGACACAATAACTTTTTTATCAGCCAAATTCCCTGATGCAAACAATCTACTTGATATCAGCAGTTATGCAGTTAACAGTGAATATTCATCGTTGGACAACATTTTAAAGGATGGCGACACGATTTCAATTCTTCCTCCAGTTTCCGGCGGGCAAGAAAATGTCAGGATTTACGAAAAAGATTTAGAAGTCAACGAGGTTATAAACTTTGTCTCATCACCTTCAGCCGGAGCCATTTCAATTTTTATAGGAACTGTCCGCAATGAAAATCAAGGGCATAAAGTCTCCTCTATTTACTACGAAGCAAAAAAAGATATGGTCGCAACTGAAGTCGATAAAATCTTATTTGAAGCAAAAAAGAAATTTTCGATAAATAAAACTTTTATTTCAATCCGAATCGGGGAGCTTAAAATCGGAGAAGCTTCGGTGATCATCGGAGTATCAGCGGGTCACAGAAAAGATGCTTATGACGCTAATGAATGGATTCTTGAAGAGCTTAAAAAGAGAGCGCCTATCTGGAAGTATGAGA
>PEWQ01000111.1:0-226 GCA_002780065.1 Candidatus Hydrogenedentes bacterium CG07_land_8_20_14_0_80_42_17 | reverse complement strand
CAAAAAACTCTTTTTCACGTCCGGTTACGCGCCGTTTGATGCGTTTTAAAAGGGATGAGTCACTCGCCTGATTTTTCACGGTTTTTTGCCCTGATAATGCTTGGCGACTTATCACCATATTCCATTTTAAATTGCAGCAGAACAATTGATGCAATCACCATTATGCCGCCTGCCATCTGCCAGAATTCAAGAATTTCATTTAAAAAAAAGTATGAAATTGCGGCTG
>PEWQ01000194.1:5737-5806 GCA_002780065.1 Candidatus Hydrogenedentes bacterium CG07_land_8_20_14_0_80_42_17 | reverse complement strand
TTGCAAATTGGAAAGTGCAAATTGAAAATTTTATTTTTCCAATTTTCATTTTTCAATTATTTCGCACGT
>PEWQ01000194.1:0-5671 GCA_002780065.1 Candidatus Hydrogenedentes bacterium CG07_land_8_20_14_0_80_42_17 | reverse complement strand
CTCTTATTTAATCGCTGAATTGAATTCGAATATAGGCAGGAGAATTGCGAGTACTATCGAACCGACTATTCCTCCCATCAATATTAAGACCATTGGTTCAAGAATATCGGCGAACCGCGCCGCTCCGTTTTCAACTTCCGATTCCCATGCGCCTGCTATCTCCTTCAGTAATTTTGGAAGCGTTCCGGAACTTTCACCCAGCATTACCGCTTCTAACGCAATACCGGGAAAAACTTTTGTTTCGGTAAGAGCTCTCGCAAGCGTAATGCCGCTTGCAACTCTAGGCTCAGCCTTCTGCGTTGCATCTTCTATTCTAATTGACCGCGCAGTTCTTGCGGCAATCTTCATCGCAAAACGTATTTCCACGCCTTTATCGAGCAGAGAACCGAATGTGCGCGCCCAACGGGCAAACGCTGCTTTTTCCAGTAAACTTCCTATTCCAGGAAGCGCGTAAATAATTTTTTCGATTTGGCGGCGGCCTTGATTAGATCGCAAATAACCTTTGTAAAAAAAGAAACCTGCAATAATAAAACCGATTATTGGAAATAAACCTTTTTTAGAAAAATCTGCAATAAGAAAGAGTATCTTTGTCGGCAGAGGCAAAGGCATTTGAGAGTTTTCAAAGAGAAGAGTTATTGTCGGAACTACGTAACTGAATAGAAATATGACTACTGCAAACGCGAGCGACAGAACGACGAGCGGATAGAAGAGTGCGCCTTGAAGCCTTCGCCTGAAAGCAACTCTTTTTTCGAGCAGATCAGAATATGATATCAGCACATCCGCAAGTTCGCCGCCGGCTTCGCCAGCCTGAACCATTGCAGTAAATTCGTCCCAAAAAGTTATCTTTCCGCTTGAGGTGAAGCATCGGGCTACAGCTTCTGAAAGCTTCATGCCTCTGGCTATTCCTTCGTGCAACGAATTGTAGAGCGTTTTCATTGCAGGATCGGATGCTGCAAGTGCAAGTGAGGAAAGAGCTCTGTCCGCAGGAAAACCTGCATTCAATAATGTCCCAAGCTGCCGCACCATAGCCGACAAAGCTGTCAGAGAAGGAAGGTTATTATTTTTAGCGATCGCGATTTCATTGACGGCAATTGGAATGACACCGGATTCGCGAAGAATAGATCTGGCATGCCTTCCATTTTCGGCAGGTATTTCACCCGTAACTGTCTTTCCATTTGCTGATACGGCTTTATATGCAAAGAGCGGCATATAGTTATTCCTGAAAAGCGCAATTAAACAACCGGCGCCTCTGTCACTCGAATTACTTCTTCAGGTGAAGTTAATCCGGCTCTAATTTTTCCAACGCCGTCATCTTTCATGGATTTCATTCCGCTTTGATAAGCAGATTCGAATATTTCAGAAGACGGTCTGCGGTTTAATATTAATTCGCGTATCTTGTCGCTCGTTGCCATAAATTCAAATATGCCGATTCGACCGTGGTATCCTGAACCGCCGCACTTATCACAGCCTTTTGCTCTGAAAATCTTTTCTCCGTTCATTAAACCAAGCGAAGCAATCTCTATCTCATTCGGCTTGGACTCAAGCATGCAATTTTGACAGAGCCTTCTGACAAGCCTCTGCGCAAGCACTCCGCGCAAAGTAGAAGCAAGAAGATATGGCTCGATATTCATATCCAGAAGTCGTGGCGAGGCGGAAGCCGAATCGTTGGTGTGAAGTGTAGAAAGAACTAGATGGCCTGTCAGAGCTGATTGAACCGCTATCAACGCAGTTTCGTCGTCTCTGATTTCTCCGACCATTATTATGTCCGGGTCCTGCCTCAGTATCGATCTCAACCCGGCGGCAAACGTAAGATTAATTTTTGGATTGACCTGAATTTGACCTATTCCATCGAGCTGATATTCGACAGGATCCTCAACTGTAAGAATATTAACTTTCCCAGATCTCAAAGTTTCGATTGCGGCATATAGAGTGGTCGTCTTACCTGAACCGGTCGGTCCTGTGACGAGCACAATTCCATGAGGCTGAAAAATAGTATCTTTCCATTTTGATAAAAGTGCTCCATCAAGTCCGAGCTCTTCCATTCCAAATCTAACTGAACTCCGATCCAAGAGTCTTAATACAACTCTCTCTCCGTGCGGAGTGGGAATAGTTGAGACTCTTAAATCAAGTTCTCGTCCTCCAACATTCAGAGCTACTCTGCCGTCTTGCGGAAGCCGCGTCTGAGCAATATCGAGCCGCGACAAAATCTTTATTCTCGAAACTATGGCTGTATTGAGCGCTAGAGGCAATCTGTCTGTCTCTGCAAGAACTCCGTCAATTCGAAAGCGTATCACTGTCGCATCTTCATGAGGCTCGATGTGAATATCGGAGGCTCTTTTTCTGCACGCGTTCATAAGAATATCGCTGACAAGTCGGACAAGAGGAGCGTCATTTGCCTGCTCTTCGAGAGATTTGATGTTGTCTATTCTATCACCGAATTCGTCAATGGCTTCTTGCCTCGATGTTTCCAATCCGTAATGCTCGCTTACAAAACGCCTAACTTCCAATTCGTCGGCTTCAATAAATTTGATAGACTTTTTCAATGCCAACCCGGCTTCAACTGCGGAGCCTTCACTTTCTTTGGCTCCGAATATAACGATTGAACCGTTCTCTTCACGCAGAGGCGCAATTGCGGCGGTGATAAGAAACTCTCTGGGAAAAAATGTTAGTATCTCTTTTTGAAATACTTCTTTATGAATCATGAGTTGACTTTAATTCTCCGGCTGAATCCATTTGTCGGACTCCGTCCCTGCCGCTCCGGGCCGCGTGCTTGATTCTGCAGAGAACTGATCGTGCTCTTCTTCTGTAATGGCTCTTGAACGTTCAGGATCCGTGACTACTCTTGGCCGCAAAAAGATGAGGAGCACTGTCTTCTCATTTGTAGTGCGTGATGATTTGAAGAGTGTTCCGAGTAACGGAATTCGTGATAACCACGGAGTTTCAGTTTGAACGAAATCATCTTGAGTTCTCAGCAATCCTCCGAGCACAATATAGTCTCCATCCTGTATCTGAAACTTTTGTTCTATTTCGCGAGTTGTGAAGACTGGAAGGCTTAAACCGGCTTCAGCCTGCGTATTTCGATTTTGAATTTCTATTCTCGATTCAATGAGAATGTCGCCTTGATTTCCAATATGCGGTTTCAGCTTCAGATTCAGTCCTATATTTCGGTATTCGACATTTTGAAATATCGAGCTTGTTCCTCCGATTTGAACATTGTCCCCGCTGATGGATCGCGATGTCACGATTGGTGTGAGATTACCGACCGACAGAGTTGCAATCTCGTTATCGAGTGCGAGAATTTGCGGCATTTGAAGAACATTAGTTTTCGACGAAGTTAAAAGTGCGTTCAGCATAGCGGCAACAACTGAGCCTCGTGCTGCGCCGATTGTCAGTCCGCCTTGAGCGGCAAGCGCCTGATAAGTTGGAAGAAATCCGACAGGATCGGAACGCGCAAAACCTATGGTATGCCCTTCTGAAGGCTGATTGGCGGTCATTAGGCTTGCTCCAAGATTTCGCGCCTCATCGAGATTCGTTTCCAATACGACTGCGTCGATAAGCACCTGAGTTTTACGAACGTCGAGATCTTTAATTGCCTTTTCTATTTTTATCCAATCAACAGAAGTCGATGTGACAAGCAAAGAATTTGTTCTATCGTCCGCTGTGATAATTACTTTGTCAGCCAGTCCTGCGACAGTTGCTTCGGAAGTTGCGGCGCCTGCCGCGCTGGAAGCGGTTTGCTGTGCGCCGAACATCTTCGAGAGAATCTCGGCAAGTTTTGAGGCTTCGGCATTCTGCAATCTTATTATTTTTAATGAACGAAGATTATCAGACGGCGGCTGATCTATTCTCGAGATGTAAGAATCCACGAGAGTCACGATACGAGGAGCGAAAGTCGAGAGAGAAATCGAATTCAAACGCATATCCGGAATTAAAATCGTTTGTGTTATTCCACCGTAATCAGGTGCGTTGTCGATTGACTCCAGTCCGAGAAGAGTTCTCAATTGCTTTGTCACTTCGTCTGCTTTTGCATAATTCAATAAGATGACTTTTACAATCCGGTCAGCAGTCCGGTCCGTATCAAGCTCACGAATTAAATCGCGCGCAGTCGATTGATAAGCCTCGTCGGCAAGCACGTAAACCATGTTCGTTCTTTCGTCTGCGATTACTTTGAATGCGGGAGCAGTAGCGCCTTGAGGATTAAGCGATGCAAAAATGTTTGTCAGCTTATCCGCAATTTGAGCCGCCTTCGCATGATTAATTAGGTAAGAACGCACAACGATAGGTGTTCTTTCAGAATCGACAATATTTATTATTTCGGCAATCTTTGCGACATTGCCGGCAGGACCGGTCACAATGAGACTGTTCGTTTCGGGATTGACAGCAACTTGATCTGCTCCGAGCAGAAACGGTCTGATCAATGTCTGAAGGCTTGCGGCCGAGATCGATTTCAGTCTGAATATTCGCGTGATGACTCGGTCAGTAGGAACATACGCGTCATCGTCGATCAGAATCGGAAGTTCAGATTGAGCCGCCTGTTGGCGCGTGACTATCTTTGTCACGTTTCCTGCTTCAACTGCCGCAAATCCTTTTACGTCCAGTATCGATAGAAATATTCGATAAAGTTCTGTCAAAGGAACTTGTTTTCCTGAAAAAACTGTTATATCTCCGGAAACATCGTCATCGATTATGAAGTTGCGGCCTGTCACTTGCGCAACCCATTGAATGAAATTACGCAAGGGCGCTTTGTCGAATTGAACAGTCACACTTTTTGCGCCACGAGGTCTGAACGGAGAAGTGTCGGAGACATCGGTCTCAGGCGGCGTTCTTCGAACGACTCCGGCATCGGTTCGGTCGGAACTTACAGAAATTCCCTCAGGAGGTTTTTGGGCTTCGGGACGAGGTAGAGCATCATTTGAAAGCAATTCGCCGGGCGTCGAGCCTGACAGCTCTTTAATTTTGTCGGCGATAGAGAATCTGTAATCACCATGCGGATAGTTTTCGTATCCTGTTCGGTAAAGTTGGAGCGCTCTGCCGGAATCGCTAAGCCGATATTGAGCGATAAATCCTGCATAATAATATGCGTCGTCGCAAAGACGCGATTCAGGATAGAGTTCTGCAATTTTTATAAATGTAGAGATGGCGTCGTCGTATTTTTTTTGTCTCGTAAATTGTATGAGCCCTTTTTGAAATAATGCCTCGGCGCCTATCGACGGCGTCGAAACGAGAATGTTGTCTAAAAGTTCGATTGCAGAATCAAGTTTTCCGTCTTGAGCCAGAACTTTGGCTTCATTTAAGCGAGAGCGAGGATCTATTTGAGTTTGACTTATTGCCGGAGAACCGGCCAAAAGCAATATCAAAGCAAAGAATATTAATTTCATTTTTGACATGACTTGCATTATGTGACATGAAGCAAAAAATGGCAAATCAAATTGACGGAATTGACGGAATGATGAGTGAACTGCAGGGCTCGTGCAAGTAGCATTTTTGAACTACGGAGAAACAGAAACACGGAGATTTTTTGTTTTATCTTTTTTTTCTTGTCACCAGCCTATCTTCCGTGGAACGCGTAAAATAATTGAAAAATGAAAATTGGAAAAATAAAATTTTCAATTTGCACTTTCCAAGAAAAATGAAAATTGGAAAAATAAAATTTTCAATTTGCACTTTCCAA
>PEWQ01000167.1 GCA_002780065.1 Candidatus Hydrogenedentes bacterium CG07_land_8_20_14_0_80_42_17 | reverse complement strand
AACAAAGAGATATTTTTATTCATTTTTGCACGGTTTTTGCGCTTTTTTTGTGCTTTTTGCGCCCAATTTTCTTACCGAGTGAACGCTTACATTTATTTTTTAATTTAAATATTTGTGTTTATTCGTGTTCATTCGTGGTTCGTATTATTTGTGTTCATTTGTGGTTTAAATTTGTTCATAAATGCGAATGAGCATAATACTGCAAGAAGCGGTCTAATAGGGAGATAATACCGCGGAATCGGATAAAGTGGAGCATGAAAGAAAGCAAAGTATAAAATTATTCCAAACGCCAGCCGGCCTTCTCTATATTTGAATGCGGATGGAACTCCCGAGAGCGCGATTAATAGAATAGAAACATTAATTATTCTAAGAAGTAATCTTATTCTGGGATAATCATCCAGAGTCTTCATCGCACCAGGCACATCAATCCACGACCATAGCGACGCTTTCATAACTCGATAAACGCATAGAGCAGGTTCCGCTCTGAATCTTGCAACTGCTTTTCTGAAATAAATTTCATGTTGCTCTGCAGGACTAAATTTCTTTGCAACTCTCTTTTCCTGCGTGAAAATATATTCGCCTCTTTTATCGTAAGGGTTCAATAACCATGGAAAATCGTAGTTCATTGTAGCCCAAAGAAGAAATCCAAAGCCTGCCGATTTTACCGCAGTGCTTTCTCCAAGAACTGTTTTATTCCTTACTGTCCATGCAGTTAGCGGAAGAATAAAAATCATTCCGCATAAAATTATTTTTAACCATTCTTTGCGAAAAAATAGCATTCTTAAGATTAGCGCAAGAGGCTGCAGTAATTGAGTAATCATGGTATTTAAGATTAAGATACCGCTGAGTAAACCGCTCCAAATATATTCTAATACTCGTCCGCTTCTGCTTATTCTGCCCCAGCTCAAGTACCACAAAAAAATCATTACAGCGCCGATTGCCTCTGTCAGTATCAGAGCTGTAAACGGAATGCTTGCCGGGTCGACCGCAAAAATAAATGCGCCGAAGAATGCTCTTTTTTCTTTTACTAACGGCAACAAAAAATTAAATATGATTGGAGCAAGCAAAGAATAAAATATCGCTTGAATGATTTGAACTCCGACTATTTTTCCTCCGGAAATAGCTAATATTCCCGCCAAAAAAATCGGATATACAGGCGGTCGAAATGCAGTGAGGTGTCCTTGAGGATTTATAAAACCCTCGCCCGTAATCAGCCCTGTTGCCTCTGATAAATATGTTGGTGAATCGCTCACTTCACCGCTGAATCCAATTGCAGGAAGAATTAATCTTAAAGACAAAGCTAAAACAAAAAGTAATACGGAAAGTTTAGACGAATTATTAAACACACTGTCCTCTATTCGTCGTGTTTGTTGTAAACTCGATAATCAATTTCAGGAAAAATATTGTCTCTCGATTCCACTTCTTTCAGCCACGACTCGTCATATTCACCTCTGCGAATCATTTCGTCAAGTTTCAGGAATCTCGTGACGTGATCTCTAACTCTCCTCACAGCATACTCGACCATTGTCCCAGTCTTCATGATAAATGCCCAGTCGCTGGATTGAGCCAAAACTAATTCTCTCGCCGCCTGATTCAATGCTCGCTTCTCGATCCCCTTTGCTTCAGATCTTTCTGTCGCGAGATCAATCATTCTTTCTTCACACTCGTGGAAGTGGCGATATATCCAATCGTTGCATCCATCGAGCCAAACCGAAGCGTAGCCTTGATCTCCCCAAGTTGAAAATGTCGGCTCCTGCTCCTGATGCTCGGGATACTTTTCAAGATATTCCCAAGGAGTCGTCAATTCAAAAACTTTTGAATGAGGAATTTTGCGTATTAAATGATTTAAAAAGTCCGGGCCTTCATACCACCAATGGCCGTAAAGCTCGGCATCGTAAGGCGACAGTATTATCGGAGGCTTTCCAATCTTTTCATAAAGATATTCGATCTGCTTCTCGCGGTTGAACATAAAATTTCCAGCATGATTCTCCGTTGTATGCTGAGCTCTCCACGGATCGTAAGGCTCTTTCTGATTCAAAGAAATTTCTTTCGCTGTAATGCGGTAATATTTTATTCCTGTGTTTGTGCGAAAACCCATCGGATGTATGTAAGGCTTTATGTAGTCGTATTCAGCGTCGTAACCCAAGTCACGGTAAAATTCCCGATAGTTGAAGTCGCCGGGATAGCCTTCGTCCGCTGACCATACCTGTTTTGATGATTCGATATCCCTTCCGAAAACAGCTACTCCGTCCTTCGTAATCACCGGAGCGAAAACTCCGTATTTTGGGCGCGGCGAGCCAAAAAGAATTCCGTGAGCATCAGTGAACGTGAATCGTATTCCTGCTTCTCTCAGATGTCTGTCGTGCCCAGGCCAGTACCCGCATTCGGCCAGCCAAATTCCTCTGGGCTTTCTTCCGAAATGTTTCTTGTAGCTCTTCGCCGCAATCTGTATCTGAGCTCGAACAGCCGTTGGATTCACGTACATGAGCGGAAGAAATCCATGAGTCGCACAGCATGTGACTATTTCAAGATTTCCTTCGTCTTGAACTGCCTTGAAACCATTAAGAATATTTCCTTTGTATCTCTCTACAAAAGTATTTCGTGCGCGCTTGAACCGCTCCAGATACATGACAGCAGTGCGGTTGAAATGAGGCATGTTGTGAGTGCGAACTATCTCTTTCTCGGCTAATTCGATTAGCTTCTCGATATGAAGCTGATATCTTCGTTGAAGAAGAGAATCTGAAAGCATATTTGCAAGAGGAGGAGTAATTGACATCGTGATCTTGAATGGAACCTTGTCTCTGATCAGAGATTCGTAAGTGTGCAGAAGAGGAATGTATGTCTCGGTTATTGCTTCGTAAAGCCAGTCCTCCTCAAGAAACTCTTCGTGTTCAGGATGCCTTACAAACGGTAGATGCGCATGAAGCAATAGAGCCAAATAGCCTTTAGGATTTTTCATTCGCTATCGTTTTGTTTTTCGTGTCACTATCGGAGTAGCACTTCTTTTTTTCTTGCCGTCAGCCCGAACTGCAATAACAGGCAAAGTTATTTTTCCGTCAGGAAGTGAGTACCGTAATGAAAAAGTTCCGTCCGACCGAAGTTTAATCGGCTCGCCTTGAACAGTCACTTTTGCTGTAGGCTGAGTTCCGCCGTACAGAATTAATTCGCAGTCGACCCAGAAGAAGAATTCATCTTTTTTTGGAGCCGGCCTAATAGGAATACCGGACGAATAAGGCATTCCTGACCACATTCCGCCTGACGAAGGAAATGGCCACGACCAGCGCTCAGTCTCCTCTTCGCTGACTTTTCGCTTCTTCCCTTTTGGAATTGCAGAGCCGCCAAACCCTTGCACTCCTTTAGCTACAAGCTCTCCGCCGGATAAGCGGAATATCTCGTCAAATTCTTCGTCAAGAGTTCGATAAGTTTCATCAATAACAGTAGAGACAGTTTTACGAGGGGTCTTAACAACCTTAGATCCAAGAATTTTATAAAATCTGCCTGACCGTCCGAGAAATCCCAGTTCAACCTTCCAAGCCCTTCCTGCAGTGGGTAGATGAATGTACCAAGAGCTTGCGCCAGGGTGGATCATTACATCGAATGAACCTACGAATTCGTCGTCTTCACTTTTTTCTCCAAGCATGTCGAATACGCGCAATACTCTGCGAACACTTTCTCCTGCCAAATCGTCGCCGGCATCTCGGATAACTTTTTCTTCGGTGACAGGTAAAAGTTCCCAATATGCAAAGAGCCATCTTGGGTCTCTTGTTAGAATTACAAATTTATTTTTTCCGTATTTTTTTGGAAGAGGTCCGCCTGAAAGTCTGTCTTCAGAAACAAGCGACACATAAGCTTCCGGTTTTTTTTCGACTGCACTTGGATGAACAACTGAAGTCGAAGAGCCTGCATCGAGATCAAGAGATTCCAATCCTGGAGGAAGTCCCTTTTTCTTCACTGAGCGTGAAGGCCTGATGCCGGCAGAGGCTGATGACTTCGCTAAAGCCGGTTTAGATTTGACTTCTTCATCTTCTGCGCTCTTTTCCCGGCGCTTTCGAGAACGTTCCTCAATAGCGTGCCTCGCTTTTGCAGAAGTTGCACGGCGTGATGAGGAAACAGGTTTAGCTACCATTCTAACTCTTCGAGCTCGAGCCGCTTCGATGCGTGACATTACCTTTGCAATTTCGCCCGCAAGCTCTTCTTTTGCCATCTTCGTTCTTCCGGTCAAATCAATTTCTCTCGCCCGTTCGATTAGCTCCGCTTTACTTTCCAATAGCAGTTCTTTTTTATTCATGTCCTCTTCTCCTCCTGACAGCATCTCTATAACTTTCGATGCCATCCCCGAATTTTCAATCTATTGTGAATTTCAATAATTATCTTTTAATATTTGTATCTCAGCAAGTTCCTCATGGCAAGAGTATTTGATAATAAAATCGAAAAAAGGTAGCCGCAGGTTTAGCCGCTGCGTACAAAAGATTTTGATCAGCATGGTTGCATTCATCCCCAGCACAGGCTAAAGCTTGCGGCTGCCGTGCGGAATGAAGATACATTCAATCGAATCTTCTTTCATTCTGCAGTCTCTTTAATCTAAATAAATAACAAATTTCATCTAATGGCAATTGCATTTACAATTTAAATCATTAAAATCTTTTCGTGAATAGCAATGTCAATATAACTCAAAAGTCCGCGCTTGCAATTATTTCTTCCAATACTCCATCAACTGACGAACTTGTAAATATTGCAAAAGAAATTAGAGAAGAACATTTTGGAAAGAATGTGATTATTCATATTCTCTCGAATGCAAAATCCGGAAACTGTTCGGAAGACTGCGCGTTCTGCTCACAATCAGCTCACTATAATTCTGCAATACCTGAATACGATTTAAAGTCTGACGATGAGTTGTATGCGGAAGCGAAATACGCGTATGAAATTGGCGCAGGAAAATTCTGCATTGTTACCGCTACCCGCTCGGCATTCCCTTCCCTTGTTGCTGAACTTTGTCCAACTATTAGTAGGATAAAAGAAAATTTCTCCAACTTAACAATTTGTCTTTCGCTAGGATTTCTAAACAATGATGAAGCATCGAAATTGAAACGCGCCGGAGCAGACAGATACAACCATAATCTGGAGACTTCGGAACGTTATTTCCCGAGTTTAGTATCTACTCATACTTGGCGAGAACGATATGAAACCTTGCTGACCGCCAGGCAACACGGATTTGAACTCTGCTGTGGAGGCATAATAGGAGCAGGTGAAACTGATGAAGATATTGTAGACTTTCTTTTTTCGTTAAAAGGTCTTGATCCCGAATCGGTTCCCATTAACTTCTTTAATCCGCGCCCCGGCACTCCGCTTCAAGATGCCAAATCTATTTCTGCAGAAAAAGCGTTGAGAGTACTTGCGCTTGCAAGGCTTCTTCTTCCGCACACAGATATTCGAGCCGCAGGCGGCAGGGAAAAGGTTCTTGGCGCTCTTCAAAAGAAAGCTCTCCAATGCGTGACTTCGATATTCTCAAATGGCTACCTGACTACTGCCGGTCAGGGCTTTGAATCCGATTTGAAGATGATTGAAGAGATCGGGTATAGGATCGAAAAAGAATAGATCAGTCTTTGACGGAGCTTGCCCGAATTGCCGTATCGCTTCAGGAGACCGCATCTCAATTCAAGGTGTGAGTGATTAGTGATTTGTAGGGGCAAGACCTATGTGTCTGCCCTTGATTTGTAGGGGCAGACCTATGTGTCTGCCCTTGATTTGTAGGGGCAAGACCTATGTGTCT
>PEWQ01000069.1 GCA_002780065.1 Candidatus Hydrogenedentes bacterium CG07_land_8_20_14_0_80_42_17 | reverse complement strand
AAGACATGAATCCACTTGTTGCTGTAGCGACCGGAGCGGGAATATCTGCTGAGAGCGGAGTTCCAACATTTCGAGGCTCAGGCGGACTTTGGAATGGAAGAAGAGTAGAAGACGTGGCTACACCTCAAGCTTTTGTAAATGATCCTGAAAATGTTTGGGGATTTTATTTGGAACGTCGAAGAAATTTACTGGAAGCCAAACCCAATGCCGGTCATTTGGCTATTGCGGCATGGCAGGAACGCTTTGAAGGCTTGACTGTAATTACTCAGAATGTTGATGGGCTTCATCAGAGAGCAGGCTCAAAGAGAGTTATCGAGCTTCATGGGACTATCTGGGCTCGACACTGCAATCGCTGTCAGCACCGCGAAGATGATTTCTCCACTTCTTTAATAAATAATTGTTTGCCGAAATGCAAATGCGGTGAACTTATGAGACCGTCCGTAGTTTGGTTTGGTGAAGAGCTACCTGAAAAGTCAATCGCAGATGCATTCGACATTGTAAATATGGTTAAAGTTTTAGTAGTGGTAGGAACATCGAATGCTGTTTATCCTGCCGCGGCATTGCCGATTCATGCGTTGTCTGCCGGCGCAACTGTCATCGAGGTGAATCCTGAAAGAACTTCGTTGTCATCTAAAGCGCATCTTTTTATTCAAGGTGCGGCCGGAAAAATTTTACCGGAATTGGAATCGAAAATAGCAGAATTTGTGAATCGCATCTAATCACTGTATTTTTTATGCCGCTTTTTTATATTTGAGTGAATTCTGAATCATGTTCAAAATACATTTTAGAGATAGCTTTGAGTCGTCTTTAATATCGTTGTGAATTAAAATATACCATTTGCCTCCATTCTGTATTGCAGACCAATGGATTGTCTCTTCTCCTTCGAATCTTAAAATTCCTCCTGCTCTGTCTTCACTTCTATGTAAAAATTCAACCATCATTAAACCTCCCTTTCAAACTTACTCAAAGTTATCGGTATGATTATTTAAAAAGTTGAATGATATTTTTGTATCTTTTTTTATATAATAACAAAATGAATACTGAACGAATTATTTCCTTACAGAATCTTATTGATGCTTTGCAAGATTGCAAAAGACTAAATGCTCTCGCAGCTGTTTCTGGAATGCCTTCTTCTACCTTTAAATTTAGCCTAGTTCGAACTTTAGACGGGTGGAAAGAAGAACTAAAACAGTGGTCTACAAATCAAGACAGCCCTGTGCCTCGAAAAATTGCTGTATCGGCAATGGCTGTCTTGCCTTCGAATTCATTTGCCCCTCTTATCGAAGTCACTGCCGCGGCTTGGTTGAGAAATTTGCATCTTATTGTAAAGCCGGCGCGAGGTTCAGATAAATTTGTAAAAAGATGGATAGAAATTATCAGGCAATTATTGCCTTCATTCGATATTACTGAAACATTCGAAACATCAAAATTAGATTATGATCGATTAATTGTATTTGGCTCTGATGAAACTGTAGATATATTTCGAAAAAGATTTGGCAGAGAAAAAGATTTATTTGGATTTGGCCATCGCTTCTCAATTGCTTATGTAGATTCTGATTTAGAAAATGCGGCTGAAAATGCCGCCGCTGACATTGTTTCATGGAACCAATTAGGTTGTCTTTCACCTCAGACGATTTTTGTTAAATCAAAATTAGTTTTCGATTTTGCCGAAGTTCTTGCAGAAAAAATTAATAAAGCCGAACAAATTTATCCGAGAGGAGAAGTGAATATAGAAACTTCGTATGAAATTCAAAGAATCAGAAGAGAAGTCGCAGTCAGAGATAATTCCAAAGTTATTGCATCAACTAATTCAACTGCATGGACGGTTTTGCTCTCTCCGGATAATCGATTGGAATCATGTCCGCTTAATAGAACTGCCTGGGTTAAACCTGCCGATTCTATTCAAGAGCTTAATTCTATTTTATCGCCGCATATTCATCATGTGGAAGCGATAGGAATTTGGCCGGAAGATAAACTTAATTCTGTGTTGAAGGAAGAGAGCAAAAAATTATCCGATACTTATCTTCTTCTTGGAAAGATGCAGTCTCCGTCTTTATCAAGAATGCATTCCGGCCTGCCGCCTCTTGCATTCACACTCTAGGGTTAGAAAAAAAATCCGCCTATTGGAGTATTCGCTCCTTTCTTTCCTGTTCGCTTTACAAGGTGAGGCATCTCTTTTCTTAAGATTGCATTTATTGAGCCCCATAAAGCTCGCTCAATATTCGCCCTGGACATATTTGGCTGAAGCAATGCATCGAGTTGAATTCGGGCAGTATCCATGCGCATGGAATATACCCTCAATCCCAATGCCTCTGCTCGGCGCAGTAAAGCCTTTTCTACTCTGTATCTAGTTCCATCAGGTAGAGAAGGCCTTCTAGCAATGCCGGAAATATTAAGAGAAAGCCTGAATTCGAAATGCTGTCTTGATGGCAAACCCATAAGGAAAAATATATCTCACTAAGCTTACAAAGAACACGGAAAATATTTTTATAAATTCGTAGAGACGCAAAATATCGCGTCTCTACGACAGCAAACTATGATTTATTAATAACCTGTATGTGAAGAGGAAGTTCTTGGTTTGACTTCTTCTCTCGATTCTGTATTGCTTTCACTGCGGCGAACTGAGCCTTTTACTCTCTGAAACATTCCACGTTGAGAAAGAACAAACTTTGCTGTCTTCTGAATTCCGAGTAGCTCTTGAACTTTGACAATGGTATTGGATTCGACTTGCCCGAGCTCGTTCTTCTTCGCCTTGATCTGCTCCAGCAAAGAACTGATCTCTTCATCAGACTTTTTTTCGCTGAGAGCGATTTCAAGTTTTGCTAAAAGCGCGTTTTCTTCCGATTGCAATGACTTCTGCTGAAGCTTGCTGTTGCGGACTATCTCTGCGAGTTTATCTGCAGTTGCAGTGTCGATATCGTAGGCTTTGGTGTACCCGCTTCTTCTCATATTGCCCCACCATGCGAATATTCCACCGCCGCCTTCTTCTGCTCTGACCGGCATTATTACTGCAAATAATCCAAATACGGCCAAGATGATTCCCAATCGTTTTGACATACTATATCCTCCTTATGGCTTTATTGCCTTTTTGATTTCTTGAATGTTATAACTTTGCAATTATGATTCAATAGGTTAAATCATTTTTTGTTTCGCATATTAAACGCCCCAGTCTTCCAAGCCATCTTTCAGCTTCTTTTCTGCTCTTAGCTTTTTCGATTAATGCGCTGACAATGATTTTGTTGGAATCTGTTTCGATTATTCCAGCATCATGAACTTCTCTCCGCAATGTTCCTGTCTTATGAGCTATCTTTGCTTCGTCAGGCAGATAACGGCCTAATCGAGCTCCTGGAGAAGTTTGTTTAAGTAGATCAAATATCCATCTTCTGTCGTCAGGATGAATACTTGATTCCTGACTCGTATCTGCGATTGCAGAAAGTAAATCTACTATTTCAGATGAGGAAATTGGATTGTCCTCCGATGCTTCAAGAATACGGTGCTTCAGTTTTGTTTTTATTAGCCCTGCTTTTTCAAATTCATTTTGGATTTCTTCGAGCCCGAATCTTCTTATCAAAGCGTTTGTTGCTGTATTGTCGCTTTCAAGTATCATTAATTTTATTAGCTCTTCTACTGTATAATCTCGATTGAATCTTCGATGACGCAAGATTCCTGAACCTGAAGTTCTATCTTCTTCCACAAGTGAAATTGGCTCCGGCAGACTGCCTTTTCCTTTTCTACATAGCGACATTACTGCCACGCAAATAGGCAATTTGATTACGCTTGCCGCTCGAACAACTTTGCCGCTCCTGAATTCCATTTCGTATCCGCTATTGAGAAATAAAATTTTTATCGAAGGAGTGCCGGGACATTTTGAAATTAATTCAGAAAGTTTTAAATTCAGAATTTCAGAACGATTAATAGTTGCCGCGTAAAGGGGAGTGTTGCTAAAAATTTTTTTATCAGATACTGACGACGAAATTAAAAATAGAATCCCAATACTCAATATGAGAATGCGACCTGCAAAAGAAATGCTTCGTATCAACTGCGTTAACTCCTGTGTTCTTTGCTTTATTCAAACTGCGTTCTTTACTGCCTTAAATTACATCGTCAAATTCAATTTGCAATAGTTTCAATAAGAAAAAATTTGTTTATCCACAGCTTTAATTTATTGCGTAAGCCAATCTTTTGTTTTGGAGCCCAATTCCTGCTGGCCGAATCCTGCCACCCTGATTAAAATTTCCTCTATTGATTTTTTTTCTGCGAGTTCATTTAGTATCTGAATGTGAATGTTTCCACCGTGAGAATGAGAAAGATATAAAACAGTTGCATAAGATAAGGCATAAGCGGCTTCTGCATCAGCTTGAGGCATTTTTGTAAAATTTCCGCCAAGAGATTGGAGTGAAATATTTCGACTCTGAATTTTATTATTGAGTGTGGTTTTTGAATAAGAGTTTCCTTCGGTGATAAGCTGAGCTAATCCTTCTTCCAACCATGCAGGACCGGGCCTACCGAGTTTGTCATAAATCGTAGCATGAGTCAGCTCGTGCCCGAGAATTTTATTGAGTCTCTCATCATTAGATTCAGTCACTTCAACTGCACTAAGCCTGATTCTGCCGTCGAACAGTGCTCCGACCCAGTCGGGTAAACCTCTTTGAACTGCAAAAGAAGGTGAGGTGTAAACAATGACTTCAATCGTTCTGGTTGGAGCATGCCCGATGACTTCTTGAACTCTTGATCGCTGTCGCTCGAGAATACCAATAATCCGCGATGAGAGAGCAGGTTGAGGATTGCCCTCGAATCTGATTGTGAATTGAGAACTGGAATATGTGCTGAAGCCTTCTTCGCGCTTGGCGTCGGATTCTATCTTCGAGAGCAATGCGGATGCTGATGCTCTGATATCTTTATCTTCGCCATTCAGACTTATTTTTAGTAGCGGAACAGCATCAATGTACCGGCCTTCACCAACTGCAATAGAACCTAAAACATAGTTGACGTATGGTTCCTGATTTAGGATTCGGTTTGCCTCTTCCGCCCATTTTCTTCCATCGACTTTGCTTCCGTTTTGATAAGCAGTCAATCCTATTCCAGCTAAAGCGCGAGTAATATTTTTTTGGGCTTCATTGTCGCTAATGAGCAGTGCGCGAGCTGTTTCGAGTCGGGTTACTGCTGACGAAAGAGAAGCAGAATTAGAAGGATTATTCGAGTAGATTTGAAGAGCGTGATTGTAAATGACCAATCCAAGAATGTGAGCGGTATTGGATTCTTTTGGAGGGAATCCGTATTTTTTTTCGATTAACTTTTCAGCCTCTGCCCAATCTTTATTTCTGAGAGCAATATTGATTTCAGGATTTGAAGAATCCATTTCGGATATTTCTGCTTCATTAGTTTTAGAAGAAACATTTTTTCCGAAGAGAAAATTCGTATTGATCTTTCCGAGATAAAAAGTGGCGAATAAAGAGACTGCTAAAGTGAGTGTAATTGCTCCCGCGATTATTTCGAAAATCAGTTTATCAACTGAATCTTTCATGCCCTCACCGACTTATTACAAATCACTAACCGGGTTCGTGCAAGCAGCATTTTTGAACCACGGAGTTACAGAGACACGGAGATTTTTTATTTTATCTTTTTTTCCTTGTCTCCAGACTATCTTCCAAAGAACGTGTAAAATAATTGAAAAATCAAAATTGGAAAAATAATATTTTCAATTTGCACTTTCCAATTTGCACTTTTCAATTTGCACTTTCCAATTTGCACTTTCCAATTTGCACTTTCCAATTTGCAATTTTCAATTTGCATTTTCCAATTTACAATTTTCAATTTGCACTTTCCAATTTGCAATTTTCAATTTGCACTTTCCAATTTGCACTTTCCAATTTGCACTTTCCAATTTGCAATT
>PEWQ01000205.1 GCA_002780065.1 Candidatus Hydrogenedentes bacterium CG07_land_8_20_14_0_80_42_17 | reverse complement strand
TTAGCAGAGATACGAATATCGTTAATTAAGCCTTGACGTCCACCGCAATGCCAATTCCGGATTCTTTTGAATTTTGACTTATCATCAAGTCTTCACCAAAATTATTAGTTATTTCCAAGGCAGAAGATTCTCGAAAAGTTTTTGCAAGAACGGATGGATTAGTGTTATTAATGTTATCCGGGCCCGACAAGATAACTTTCGTCGTTAAATATTTTTCAGTAGAACTTGCTGTGTAAAATCCTAAAATCATTTATTACCTCCGTGTTCCTTTTTCATTGCAGTCCTTTAATTCATGCTCTTTTCGAAATATTGAGTCCAACCCGAGTTGTTTCGGAACGGACCGACTCTAATTTATCGTTTTCAACCGGAATTCTTACTAGCCGTTCTGACTCAGCTCCAGCTATCTTTTGGCCTAAAGTTTCAGTGGCAATATTCATAGAAACATTCCTACGAAATGATGCGGCAATAAATGAAGGATTTGTCTCAGGCCTTGTATCAGGCCCTTTTAGCACGGCATACGCGCTAATCTTTTCCTGAAAACCCATCTTCAGCCTCCCTGTACATCGGCTTCATATTTTTTTCGGCCGATTGTAGAACCTTCATGGTTCTCCTTAAGTCCTAAATTAAGTTTAATTCATTTTAATCGATTTTGTCAATAGTTTGAGGTATCTTTTTTTTGTGGCTAAACCAAAATCGAAACAGATTCAGTTGAAACTTACAGGCTTCATTCTCGGCGCTTCCCGAATACGAGATAACGATCTTGTAATAAGATTTCTAGGAAAAGATTTCGGAAGAATAGATGGAGTTTGTTATGGAATAAAAAAAAGAGGGAGCAAATTCAGCGGAGCTTACGAAACATTTCAATGCGGAACGGCATTGTTTGCAAAAAGAGCAAGTGCAGTTCTTTGGGTAATGAAAGAATTCGAGAGTGATGAATCGCCGGCTCTTACGTCATCATGGCGCCATACAATCGCTCTGCAGGCCGGCGCGGAACTACTGCTTCTAGGCGGCCCGGAAGAAAGAATGGAAGCCGATATGTATGAATTTGCGTCTTCTTTTATAGAAGCTAATCGCTCTAATAGTGATCCCTATGCCCCGCTATTTGCATTTGCCGTAAAATGGCTGCAAAAAAACGGTTATTTAAATCCGCCTGAAAGCATCAAAAATAATGCAGATAAATTTATCGCAAGCGTCATAAAAGACGATCCGCTCCGCTGGAAAAAATACAAGATTACTGCTGAAACTAGAAAAGTATTAAGTTCAAACATTACAAATAATATTGAAAGAGTACTTGAACGTTCTTGGAAAGGCATTAGAATTCTTGAAAGAATTTGATTAAAAGGAGGATTTTGTTTGATAAAAAAATCTTTAGTTGCAAAAGCAATTAGTTTAGATCTTCCATCGGATAAAAATGAAGCGATAAAAGTTGCAATAAAAGCTCTGACAAAAAATCTATCTCTAGAAGAAGATGAAGTATTCGAAGCTGTAATGGCGCGGGAAAAAGCTCTTTCAACGGCTATTGGACTCGGAGTAGCAATACCTCATGCTAAAATTAAAAGTCTAAAGAAATTTGCTTACTCGATATTTTGTTCCGAAGACCCGATAAATTTTCAAGCTCCGGATAAAACGCCGGTGCGAATTATAGTTTTGCTTTTGTCGCCTGAAAACAAAATGAAGGAGCATGTGACACTATTAGCTGAAATATCCCGCAGATTAAAGTTCAGTCATGTTCGACAGGCAATACTTGAAGCTAAAACTCCCAAAAAAGTAGCAGAAGCTTTTCTGCAAGCAAAATAACTTCTCAAGTTCCAAAAAATCTGTCGCCGGCATCTCCGAGCCCTGGGACTATGTACATCTTTTCATTCAGTTCCGGATCGACAGCGGCAACAACTATAGGAACATCGGGATGCGCTTTATGCATTGCATCAACTCCCATAGGCGCGGCAAGCACAGAGACAAGCCGTATTGCAACAGCTCCCATCTCTTTAACTTTATTTATTGCAAAAACTGCTGAGCCGCCGGTTGCCAGCATAGGGTCGAGCACGAAGACAGCGCAGTCTCTTAAATCTTTCGGACCGGATCTGTGGTATTCAACAGGTTGAAAAGTAGTCTCATCACGATAGGCTCCGATAAAGCCGACTCTTGCCTCAGGAAAAACCTGAAGTGCTCCGTCAAGAAGTCCTAATCCGGCTCGAAGAATCGGAAACAAAACAACTCTCTGAGTCAGCAGTTTTCCTTTTGCACGACCGCAAGGTGTAACAACTTCTTTAAGCTCGGTCGGCAGACCTCGCGCCGCTTCATAAACCAAAAACGGAGCAAGCGATTTCAAAATTACTCTGAATTCACTCGGAGTAGTTTTTACATCTCTCATTCGAGTAAGTCTGTCAGCCACAACCGGATGGTCAGGAATATGCAAACCTGTCATGAATACACCTTTTCAAAAAAGTCAGGGCAGACACATAGGTCTGCCCCTACACGCCATTCCAATTAAACCTTTTGAGGGCAGACACATAGGTCTGCCCCTACACGCCATTCCAATTAAACCTTTTCAGGGCAGACACATAGGTCTGCCCCTACACGCCATTCCAATTAAACCTTTTTATTCTTATGTCTATTAGCTCTGCGCTTTTTACGGCGCTTATGAGTTGCCATCTTATGTTTGAGGCGTTTCTTGCCACAGGGCATTACGTGTCAAACCTCCTTTCAAAATACTTTCTTTTACTCAATTTTTAAACTTCAATGCTTTACCAAACCATAGCCAAGCTACTGCAATAGCCACCAATCCACCATATAAAAAGATCGCCGCCATAGTTTCATCAACATGTGTAGAACCGGGTAAAACTCCTACAACTCCATTCACAATAGTTCCGGCGGCAAATTTCATATATACCCAGCAGGATTTTATAAAATTTATTAGCCAAACAGCAATACTATCAAAAAAACTCACAGCTCCTACCTCCTAAGCATTATCGAAATACCGAGAAGAGTATATCCAATCACAACCGCAGTGCATCCGAAAAAAGTCATAAAGTTTTCGGCTCTGGCATCGGCAAAAAAGAGCGAGCCGAATCCTAATACAATTGTCAAAACTCCAATAATCAATACAGCGATAAAACTATAATTTGATTCTTGCACACAAATTTTTTGCGAATCCATCATCAGCGCGATGAAAAAATCTCTCTTGCAATAGAGTGTAATCGAGTAGAAGACGGCGTCAGCGCCCTAGCTCGTTCAAGAGCGGCGGACGAAAGTTTCATATCGCCTGCTCTCCACGCCGCAACTGCAATATCCATATAAAGATCCGGATCGCCTTGGCGAATCTCAGAGATCGACTTATAGATTTGGACTGCGCTCTTGAAATCGCCCATGCGATATCTCAATACACCGAGAAGAAAAACCGCATCGGCAAATGTCGGATCGAGATAGAGTGTTCTCTCAACCTTCTTTATCGCAAGAGGCCACAAATCCTCACGGCGCGCTTGAATGTCATTTCCCCACCTGTACATCGTCAGAGCAATTTTGTAAGAAGCCTGCGCCGCATGAGGAGCAAGTTCTTCAGCGTGTTCATACGATTCCAGAGCGCGCGCGTATTCACATTTAACAAAATAAGCGTCACCTTGAGAAACAGCGTCTGAAAAATCTTTTCCCCATCCTGTAGGAGCCATTTCCATTGCCGACGAGTAAGAATTGAAAAACATAATTGTCGCAATTGCCGCCGCTAAAACAAATATGAATTTTTTCATGCCACCTTATCTCCATGAAGAATATTTGATAACTGTTTATTTACTCTGCTTAACCGGTAGCAAAGCACCCTATTGATAGCCTGAATTATTTTAAATGCAAGAGTCGGATCTTCCAATACCATTGCATCAAAATTGTGTCTATGAATCATATACACTCCAGAATCTTCCGCCGCCTCTGCAGTTGCCGAATGCGGCACGCCCATAATGAAAGCTATTTCGCCGATAATGTGTCCAACGCTTAATCTAGTGAGAACATTTCGCGTTCCGTCCGAATTTTCGATAACTATATCGAAAGACCCTTTACTAATAATGAAAAGTGTCGCCCCTTCGCCGCCTTGCTTGAATAAAGTTTCACCCTTCAATAATTCCCTCTCTTCAACATTATTGAAGAGCACTTGAATCTCTGCGTTAGACAAAAAAGAAAGCATTTCATCGAAACGCGGAAGATCCTCGTCTGTAAGTAAGGACTTGTTCGGCATCATCATCATCATAATATTACATTTTCTTCGGCAAAAGATAAATAAAAATTCATTATTCAGCGAAAAAACTTTATGCCGATACGATAGAACAGGGATTATGCGATTAATTAATGCTATAAAAATGCTGATGAAAGAGCATGGATGGTTTTGCGCAGGCCTTTTTCTTATGGCTGTTGGGATCAGCTTTTCAAAGCACATGCCGGTTCATTCATCTTCTGCCGTAATTTTTTTCGGATTTGCCGTATCCATTTTTCCATGCATTGCAGAGTCTTCAAAAGTTGAACAAAGCCGAACTGATTCAAATAATTCACAGCTCCCTTCCCTGAAATTTGCCGTTCAGAAACTTTATAAAGAAAAGCAAATGCTTTCGGATCAAGTGGATGAGCTTTCTGCTGTACGCGAGGTTTCTCTTGCTGTTGGAGCCATACTTGATTTTTCAGAGATGATTCGAGCGATACTCGATCTTGTCACAACAAACTATGGAATATCGAAAGCGCTCATTTATCTGCAAAGCGATGATGAAATGTGGTATGAAATTGTTGGAGCGAAAGCAAACGGAAAAGATATTTCTCCTGCCCGAGTTTTGCAAAAGCGAATAAAGATCGGAGAAGGACTGGTTGGAAAATCAGCTTTAGAGCGCCGAAAAATATTTGAAATTCGAGATGGCAAAGGCACGGTTGCCGCTCTGCCTTTATCGGCCAAAAACAGAGTGGTCGGAGTTTTAAAGCTATTCGATCCCGATTCAAATGTATTAAACGCTGAAAAGTGCCGCAAACTTCATGCAGTAGCCGGAGCTATAGGAATCGCTTTAGAGAACTCAAGGCTTTATAGAATGGCGGTGACGGATCATTTGACTGGTCTTTATGTTAGACGTCATTTCGAACGGCGTCTTGAAGAAGAATTCAAACGTTCAATGAGATATAGAACTGCTCTTTCACTTCTAATGGTCGATATTGATTACTTCAAAAAAGTTAACGACACTTATGGTCATCCTACCGGAGATGTTGTATTAAAAAATGTATCAGCAATCATAATAGAAGAGTCGCGCGGAACAGATATTCCATGCAGATACGGCGGAGAAGAGATTACAGTAATATGCCCTGAAGCAGACCTTTCGGGGGCATTTAGAATAGCTTCAAGAATTCGTGAACGAATCGAATCTTACAACTTCAAATACGGCGATCTGCCCGACGAAATTCTAAAAGTAACGGTTTCAATTGGAATAAGCACGGTGAAATCTGAAATGAAGACCAGAAAAGAACTTATCGAAGAAACAGACAAAGCATTATATGAAGCGAAGCGGAGCGGGCGAAACCAAGTCATAGTTTCAGAATCTGCAAAATGTAATTCTGCTGTCGTCGCATAAAAAAACCAGCAATCTGTTAACATTAAGAGATTGCTTCGCACCTTCGGTGCTCGCAATGACAGCAGGAAATTGCAATTTCAAATATAACGGGAGACGCCTTGGAGGGACAGGCGCCACGCGTCAAAGAACGCGTGAAATAATTGAAAAATGAAAATTGGAAAAATAAAATTTTCAATTTGCACTTTCCAAATTGCAATTTCAAATATAACGGGAGACGTTATAAGGGAATGGGAATCAGTGGGCTAATCTGAAGTTCTCCGGTCTTTCAAGCAATAACGCATTGACATGCTGTGAGTTGCGGTAAATTCAAAATGCGGGTTTCTGACTACGCCCCAATTCTCTGGAGAAGTTC
>PEWQ01000097.1 GCA_002780065.1 Candidatus Hydrogenedentes bacterium CG07_land_8_20_14_0_80_42_17 | reverse complement strand
GCATTGAACTGTCGATCGGAAGAGAAAGAATTTCATTCGCGATCTTTTCTGTGACTGGAAGTTGTGCTCTCATAAATTGCTTGAACGCGGGGTGGAGATGGTAGAGATGCCACGCATGTTGAATTTCAGCATTTACTTTTGGAAGTTTTAATGGAAGAGACTTCAGAGCGTCGAGATAAAATTTTGCAATTGCTTGCCGGTGAGAATTGTCCTCTTCAAAATGAGAAAGCATTACACGGAGAATTGCGGCGTGCAGTTCGTCCATGCGCGAATTTCTGCCGAAACTCATACTGATTCTTGAAGACGACCAACCGTATTGACGGATTTCTTCAATTCTTTTTGCTAGTTCAGGATTATCAGTGACGAGCATTCCTGCGTCTCCGAATGAAGCGATGTTTTTTGTCGGATAAAAACTGAATACTCCGATCTCTCCAATTGTTCCTGCAAGACGCTCATTTATTTTTGCACCGTGAGCTTGAGATGCGTCCTCAATTATTTTTAGATTTTTTTCTCGGGCAATTCTGCATATTGCATTCATATCCGCAGGATGGCCGTAGAGATGCGCCGGAATTACGGCTCGGGTTCGTTCGGTTATTGCCTCTTCAATCAGCTCCGGATTCATCGTAAATGTCTCTTCGTCAATATCAATCATGACTGGAATGGCTCCAGCCGCGATTATTGCCGCTATCGTCGCGGTTGCAGTATGCGAAACGGTGATGACTTCGTCGCCTTTCTCAATGCCGAGCGCGCGCAAAGATATTTCCAGAGCGTCTGTTGCATTGCCTACGCCGACAGCGTAAGAAATTCCAAGCCATTCCGCGAACTCTTTTTCGAAAGATTTAACTTCACGGCCGAGAATATATTCTCCGCTTTCAAGCACTCGATTTATCGCAGAAAGAATTTCATCTTTGCGAGAATGAAATCGACGCAGAGGATTCGCTGTCGTGATCATGCTTTCTTATCGCTTGCTGAAAATAATAGTTTCATCGTTTTATTTTATCTTTTCTAAATTATCTCGCAATTTATTCCCAGCGAATTTACTTGCTTCAAAATTGTTTTAAGAAAATCTTTTGAAACAGCCTTTAACCCGATTGCTGGAGGAACCCGGTCCAGAGTATAAACGACAACTGATTGAGGTCCTATCTCTGCGATGCATTTCAGCCAGCTCTGAATCTCTTTCTCCGATGTGTTGTCCACTGAGCCTTGTAGAAAGATCGACTGAATTATGATTCGATTAAGTTTACCGGCTAGAGTTTTAACCTTTTCAGGCGTCCAAAAAACGAGCGGCGCATTAATTTTATTCATAGTCTCTTCGGAACCTGCATCGAGTTTCAACATCACAATGTCCACAGAATTCAAAGCCGCAGCAATACGTTCTGAACCCATTGTCGTGCCGTTAGTTAAAATAGCAATTTTCGATGAAGGAGTTAATTCTTCTCTGCATCGCAGTGTCATCTCGACAACTTGCTCAAATTTGGGATGGAGAGTAGGCTCGCCATTGCCTGTGATTGTCAAAGTATCCGGGAGCTCATTTTTTAATTGCGATAGAGCATTTCTAAGTTCCGATTCCAGTTTATCGACGGGCGGAAATGAACTTCTCAACAATTCATTCATCTCTTTCAATGTTCTTCCGCACTCGCAGTATGGGCAGTCGAAACTGCAGACCTTTTCGTCAATCGGAAGAGGATTGATTCCTAGCGACCTTCCGAATCTGCGGGATTTAACAGGGCCGAATACATTTGCCGCAAAAATTCCCCAGCGCCTCAATCCTTTATATTCTTCTCTTTCTTCAGGCTGAGAAAAAAAATCAACGCTCAAAATTACAGCTCCTTTTCCATGAATCCGTCTTCATTTAAGATGTATCCTTTCTTTCTGTAGTATTCTCTCACTCCAACGCCGCTGGCAACAAAAATAATTTTACAGCCGAATCGCTTGGAATAATCCTCTGCGGCTTTCAAAAGCATTTTTCCTATTCCTTTGTGCTGATGTATTCCGTGCTCGCCTATCGGAGTTTCGATTCCGTAAACGTGCAGTTCGCGGACAATTGATCTTGTCGAATTGATGTGAAGGCGCAAGAGCCCTAGGCATCTATTCTCACTTTCAGGCCTTGCTTCAAAATAAACTTCGTTCTCCCTCCATTTTTCATCGGCAACGATTACGCTCTTCATATCGGTTTCAAATTTTGGTAAAGGCTCGCGGCATCTGATGCATCTGCATTTAAATTTTCGCTCAACATTGCCTCGGTCGATAAAAAATCTTTCGCCCTCCACTTCACTGTCTGCACATTTTCTGCCGATTCTAGAAATTCTTGTGCTCTCAGGAACCATCGGCAAGATGACTTCCAGCAGAGCTTCACGCTCTCTTTTATCGAGCGGCTTCCACTTTCCTTCTTCGAAAAGTTTTCTCAATTCGGGATCCATGAACTCCTTTTTGAACATTTCGCAAAAGTAAAATTTAATATGGTCGGGTCTGAAACGAGAGTCTTTCAATGCTCTTTCAGAGGAAACAATGTCTTTTTCAAAATTCGACCCTGGCATGCCTAGAAGCAGATGAAACCCGACTTTCAATCCGAAATCTCGTATCACTGCAACAGCTGACTCAACATCTTTTGACGAGTGCCCTCGCTTATTAAATTCCAATATCTCATCGTTGAGCGACTGGACTCCGAGCTCGACTTTTGTAACTCCCAATCGGAATATTTCTTCGAGAGAAGCTTTATCGATCTGGTCAGGCCGCGCTTCGATTGTTATTCCGATAATTCGTCTTTCAGCAGATGACGAATGCCGTTCGATGATTTCTTCCGCAGTTGAGTTCGGAGCATCACCGTCTATTGCTTCGTAAATGCCTCTGATAAATTCACGACGATAATTCCGTGAATGAGCTAAAAAAGAGCCTCCGAGAATTATTACCTCGATCTTTTTAGCCGCCATTCCATCATCGATTGTTTTCGAAATCCAGTATCTCAATTGCTCGCGCGAGGAATAATTCAGACCAAACTTTTTTATATCCGCATGAGGCAGATAACTTTTTGGCATTTCGGGAACTGATGGGCAATAAATGCATTTTCCGCCGCATGGCGCAGGTTCGGTGAATATTGTGATATGAGTCAAGCCGGCGGTTTTTCTCACGACAGAAGGTCCTCTAATGCATCCCGCGTTCTTTTGAATCCTTTCTTTTCCATAGCTTTTTCAAAGAGATAATGGATTCCGGAGCCGTTCTGCAAAGAAGCTTTTTTGCTTTGAAGAGGAGTACCGTTTGGCAAGAGAGACGATAATCCGGATTTGACCATTCCATCTTTTTGAAGAGATAGAAGTGAAGCAAAAACTTCGGGAACAAGGAAAGGTAAAAATATTTCGATTGAATATTTTTTCGATATTGCGTTGAGCCGAACCAGATTTTGCAGAAGAGTTTTTTCGATTGAATTCCAATCATTGAGTGACGGCAATTTTCGACGGACAAATCCTCCGAGTATAGATTCAGGACCGTGACCAACGATTAAGTTCAAGCCATGAGAAGAAGCGAATTTAGCCATTTGAATCTCGCAGACTGCAAGAATTCGATGAGTGTAATCAGGCAGATTTTTGAGAAGCTCTTGGTTCTCCTGAATCGTTTTCATTATCGTGCCCAGATCGACTATTACTTCTTCAACCTTTGCGCCGAATGATTGTGCAACTTCATGCGCATCTCTGCGGTCACGATTGTGTGAAGGAGTTGTCAATACGAAGAGCCGCGGAATTTTTTTTGAATGCGATACAAAAGCGTAGAGAAGCAGAGAGCTGTCAAGCCCGCCTGAGAATGCCAGTGCGTAATTTTCGACTGACAGTTTTTTCAAAGCAGACGAAAGAGTTGTAATCAATGATTGAGATACAGGAGGAAGCTCTAATAAATGTTTATAACAATCAAGCATTTCGAGTGAATCCACCGGCAATTTTTCAAAAGACTTTAAACTCATAAGAGAAAATTATATCCGAATATGATTATGGTTTGATAAAATAGTTTGAGAAAAAGATAACAAGTAAATTTAAAATGAATTATAATTGCAGTATGAAGGAATTGCTCTCACAAGAAATGCTCGTTCTCTTCGCTATTTTGGCGATAGGTACGGCAGTAGGACAAATTGCGTACCGAGGAATATCGATTGGACCCGCCGGTGTATTGTTTGTCGCCCTTCTGCTTGGGCATTTCGGTTTGCGAATTCCGAGTGTTGTCACTGAATTGGGTTTGCTGTTGTTTGTTTATGCTGTGGGGCTTGAGGCAGCGCCGGGTTTTTTCAGAACTTTCAAGAAGCATGGAATTCAGTATCTAACAATTGCGCTCATGACAATCGTAGGTTCTGCGATTGCTACAATACTCGTAGCTATAATTTTTTCTTTGCCTTTGGATTTAGCGATTGGATTGTTTAACGGATCTCTCACTTGCACTCCTGCGCTTGCGGCGACATTGGATTCGATTGGAAGGTCCGGCTTTGGCTCACCTGAAAGCGTCACTGTCGGTTACGGCGTCAGTTATCCGTTCAGTATGATTGGAACGGTAATTCTTATCCAATTTTTGCCGCGGCTTTTACGAAAAAATATTGGAAAAGAGGAAGAGAAATGGAAACTTGAACAGCGAACGGATGCGCCTCCTTTGGAAGTTGCTCATTTTTTATTGACCAACAAAAATCTTGATCGAAAAGAGATGCACGACATTACGTCGAGGCATTTATCGAGCGCAGTTATTTCGCGAATATACCGATCAGGAAAGATGTTTGCGGCGTCGCCGGATTTTGTTTTCAATTTGAACGATATAGTTGTTGCCGTGGGGCCGCAAGAAGAATTGGAAAAAACTAAATTGGTTATCGGTGAGGAAACTCAGCCTCCGGCGAGCTCTATGGGCGATGTAGTCAGCATTGCCGCTGAAGTGACGTCCACTGAAGTCGCAGGAAAAAAGCTGGCGGAATTGCAGGTTTGGGAGCTTTACGGCGTCGTTGTGACTCGAATAAAACGATATGGAATCGAGATCAATCCGACAGGCAGAGTTACGCTCGAGCTTGGCGATTTGATAATAATTGTCGGTTCTAAAAGCTCGGCGGAACTTTTTACAAAGATGGTGCAGAGTGATAGAAAGCAATCTGAAGAGACGAATATGCTTCCTTATCTTTTGGGTTTTGTAATGGGAATAATTGCCGGAGCTATTCCAATTCATCTTCCCAGTGGAATTGATCTGAGGTTTGGATCTGCCGGCGGAGTCTTCATAATGAGTCTAATTATCGGGCATTTTGGAAAAATAGGGAGGTTTAGATTATATGTTCCTCCCGCGGCAAAGAATTTAACTCGTTCATTGGGACTCATGCTTTTTTTGGCCGGAGTAGGAACAAATGCCGGCGGCAAGTTCATTGGAGTTATCGAGTCTTATGGAATCAAATTGCTTCTAGCCGGAATAGGAGTAACAGCTGCGGCATGGATAATAGCAATTATTCTGATGAATACTTTTATGAAGATGAATTTTCTTGCCATGATTGGAGCATTATCCGCATGCATGACGAATCCGCCCGGCATTGCAGCATCGAAACAAATGACAGTTACGAGCTTACCTACTATCTCTTACGCGAGCGTTTATCCTGCGGCTCTTATTTTTAAAATAGTTATGGCTCAAATTTTAGTAGAACTATTTTTAAGAATGTAACCGGAGTCATGCAAGTCGATGTGGAATACAACCACGGAGGCACCGGAGACACAGAGAAAAAAATAGATAAAAAATCTCAGTATCTTGGTATCTGGTATGTTATTATATTTGAAATTGCAAATTGAAAATTGCAAATTGGAAATTGCAAATTGAAAATTGAAAATTGCAAATTGGAAATTGGAAATTGGAAATTGCAAAGTGCAAATTGAAAATTTTATTTTTTCAATTTTGATTTTTCAATTATTTTACATGTTCTCTGGAAGATATGCTGGAGACAAGGAAAAAAAGATAAAATAAAAAAGTGAGGTTGTTTATGTATAGAAAAATAGTTTTAGAAA
>PEWQ01000037.1:8933-19162 GCA_002780065.1 Candidatus Hydrogenedentes bacterium CG07_land_8_20_14_0_80_42_17 | reverse complement strand
CGCTACGAAGCAATCTGTTAACATTAGGAGATTGCTTCGCCTTCGGCCCGCAATGACAATTGAATTCCTTTTGCCATTTGCATTTTGACTTATCTACTTCGGTGCTCGCAATGATAAAATTCTACTTTTTGGTCGGACCCGGCTACCGTTAGAATGACACCTGCTCCCGCGTCAATGGGCGCGCCTTCTGCGGCTACTTTTCCAGCCTCGCATACTTTGTCATCAGAGTTTTTACTCCGCTTGAAAACTTGACTTGAACGGTTTCGTTTTCACTTCCGGAATCGCAGACATAAAGAATTTCACCGTCTCCGAATTTTCGATGACTAACTTTATCACCTTCTGAAAAAATACCGGTTTTTGATTCTATGGTTGAATGAGCCATTGAAACGATCTCTGTATGAATTGGCAGAGCCTTTTTTGAATTCGCTGAATGCAATGATGGTAATTTTGTTTTAGCCTGCGTGAACCTGCTGTTAGTGAACCGCGTCCGCATATTTTTTGCCGACGAATAATCTACCGCTTTAAGCTCTGCTTCTTTGATGAAGCGTGACGGAATATTGGTGACTAGATTTCCGTAAATTCTCCGTTCTGAAGTATAATAAATATCCAGTGTCTTTTTCGCTCGTGTGAATCCGACATAAGTTAACCGCCGTTCCTCTTCAAGCTCTTTAGGATCTATTTGACGGTATGCGTGAACGTGCGGAAGTAAAGTTTCTTCGCATCCCGCAATATAGACGTGCGCGAACTCTAGCCCTTTTGCAGAATGCAGTGTGGAAAGAATCACTGAGTCTGCATTTTCATCGAGCTTATCTACATCAGTAGCAAGCGCAGTTCTTTCCAGAAAAGAGTTTAATTGCGGCTCTTCGCCTTCAGACTGAAATTCCTCTGCGACTGAAACTAGTTCTCTTACATTTTCGATTCGCTCTTCGTCTTCGCTGTCCTTCGGATCATATTGACTCAAATATCCGGTTGCGCTCAGAATCTCTCTCAATAAATCGGCTACGTTGTTCTCTTTCGAATAACTCGTTAGCTCTTCGATGGTTTTGACAAAACGGTCAACTCTTAGTTTTGTTGAATTCGGTAAGTCATCGATATCAAAAACATTTTTGCAGGTTTCGAAGAGCGATTTTCCGTTTGATGCAGTTCTTATCTTTTCGACGCTTGCTTCACCAATGCCGCGCGCCGGATTATTGATTACTCTGAGAAAAGAAACTCCGTCATCGTTGTTGGCAATTAATTTCATATAAGCCGATACATCTTTAATCTCTTTCCTTTGATAGAATGATACGCCTGACAGGAGCTGATAAGGAATCGAGTATGCCGAGAGCATCTCTTCGAGAACACGGCTCTGAGCGTGAACTCGGAAGAAGATTGCATGATCGGAAAGCTTTTCATCATTTTTGCTGTTCTCACGTATTTTGGCTACTATTGCCTCAGCTTCAGCATATTCATTTGCAACTCCGTGCACGTCAGGTTTAATTCCGCCTTTGGTTTTTGTGAACAAACGCTTATCGCGTATCCTCATATTATGGCTTATCAAAGATGTTGCGGCGTTGAGAATTGGCTGAGTCGAACGGTAATTCTGATCCAGAACAATTACCTTTGCATCAGGATACTCGTTCTCAAATTGCAAAATATTTCTTCTGTCCGCGCCGCGCCATTCGTAGATCGATTGGTCATCGTCGCCGACGACACATAGATTCTTGTGACGCGACGCCAGCTTTTGAATGAAAGTGCATTGAGCGGTGTTGGTATCCTGATATTCGTCCACGAGGATATATCTGAATTGCCCGCTGTAACGCTCTAGCACCTCGGGAACGGCAAGCAGTTTTACTGCCTCGAATATGAGATCTCCAAAATCGAGCGCGTTGAATTTATTCAGAGAAGCTTCATAACGTGAGTATACCTCATGCATCTTTTCGGCGTCGGCGCGCGGACGACGGCTGATTTCCAACCAGTCGTCAGGCTCTAGCAGTTCGTCCTTTGCTCTGCTTATCGTGTTTGCAAATTCTGCCGGTTTCTCTTTTTTGGGGTCGATTCCGAGCTCTTTCAAAATGTTTTTTATTAACGTTTCTGAATCTCCGTCGTCAAAGATAGAAAAGTCTCTGGACTTGCCGAGCGCATTTCGGTCGCGTCTCAACATCCTCAATGCCGCGCTGTGAAACGTGGAGACCCACATTGAACGTGCGCTCAAGCCGGTCAGCTTTTCGACTCGATCGCGCATCTCGCCTGCGGCTTTATTTGTGAATGTCACGGCTAGAATCGATGAGGGAGAAACATTTAAATTTTTAATGAGGTGCGCAATTCGATAAGTTATTACTCTGGTTTTGCCGCTTCCTGCTCCGGCAATTACAAGCAGAGGAGATTCGGTCAGCATGACAGCTTCTCTCTGTTGTCTGTTGAGAGCATCGAGATTCAACTCTTGAGTTTCCAACTTTTGAGTTTCCAACTCTTGAGTTTCCGGCAGAGCCGAAAGATTATTTGAAGTTTTAATATTCAAAACTGAATTATCTTTTATCTTCCTTTGTTCCGAATTCCCATGTTTCTGTCTGTTCGGAGAAATTAAGTTCGAATGCGAGGTCCATAAGTTCTTTGCTCTTCATTGTTGGAGTAAGATTATGGAATTTGCAGTGATCGACTATCTTCGAGATTATATCGTTTGCAAGACAGCTCCGTAATTTCGCTCCGCGTTTCTTGAGCTTCTCAAGAAAATATTCGTACATTGCGTCATCGTATTCGATTCCGGTGCGCATGCTCTCAAATTTAAATATATCTCTCAGATTTTCTTCGTTTGGTGATTTTGCCAGAATTTTGTATTTGAATCTTCGCAGAAAAGCTTCGTCTCCTATTCGGTCCAAAGTGAAGTTCGTCGAGAAAAGAGGAATGCAGTAGAATGGAACTCGAATCTGACCGCCTGTCGCCGACATCTTCAATATGTCTTCTCGTGATTGAAGAGGTGTGATCAGCCTGTTTAGATAATCTTCTGCTTTTCCTATCTGCCGTCCGAAATCGTCAATGAAGAAGACTCCGCCGTTGGCTTTAATGTGCGTCGCCATTTCGTAGAATTTCGCATACTCGTTGTAAGAGAGTTCGAAGCCGTCCAGTGTAAATTCAGTCGCCACTTCGACGTACGGAACTTTTATCGGGACCCATCTCATATCATATTTAACTTTGTCTGTCTCATCGAGATCGTAAGGCTTGTATTCGTCAGGAATAATCGGTTTGTGAACGGATGAATCGAAAAGTTTAATTATCTGGCCGTGAGCAAACAGAGCGTAGGGAATTAACAAATCCGATTTCATTAGAGCAGTCAGGCATTTGCCCATTATCGTTTTTCCGTTTCCGGGGGCGCCGTAGAGCAGTATTGAGCGTTGAGAGCGAACTGCAGGTCCGATGCGGTCTCGGAATTCTTTGTCATACATCACGATCTTTGAATATGCATTTTCAATATCTTTCTGGTCGAATTCGAGCGGACGTCCGACTTGAACTCGCATTAGCGAAACGTATTCTTCAACCGGTACCGGCATCGGTCCGATATACCGCGATGTTCTGTTCGCGTCTTCGGCACGCTCTTTTCCTTCGGAGCCACAGATGTATGCCTGCGGATTTGACGGCGATGGCCCTATGAGCTTTCGCTTTGCCAGGTCTTTGCAGACTTGCGATACAATCATTTTAGGAACTTTTATGTGCCATGATATTTCGTGCTCTGTCATGGCTCCACGCAGATCTAAAAGTTTTAAGATCAGCTCTTCAATGAATGCGGCAGGCAACCCGAGCCCTTCAAGCGTTTCAGGCTCAAGAGGACGTTTGCACGCAAGATTTACTAATGAAGAACCTTCCGACTCTTCAGGTTTTTGTGCCTCTATACTTTCCGCTTGCTTTGATGCAAGCCTCGATAATACGTCGCTCATGACTAAATGCAGTTCGGATTAAACTTGGAACGCTTAATGAATCTGCCGTTTCCCGGCTCGGCTTTCACTTCGCCGTTCTCATACGCGATTTGTCCTCTTACAAATGTTGTGGAAGCGCGGCCCTTGATTCGATATCCTTCGTAGGCATTGTAGTCGCATCTTGATTTATGAGTCTTCGCACTTATTATTCCATCGCAGTCGGGGTCCCACAGAACAATGTCGGCATCTGCTCCGATAACTATCGTTCCTTTCTTCGGATACATTCCGAATATCTTGGAAGCATTTGTCGAACATAACGCCACCCAACGCTCTGCAGAAATTTTTCCTTCCCTGACTCCGTAGGTGTAGAGCATGGAAAGACGTTCTTCAAGTCCGTTTAGTCCGTTCGGAATTTTTCTGAAATCTCCGCGTCCCATATCTTTCTGCCCGACAAAATCAAAACTGCAGTGATCTGTTCCGATAATTTCGATCGTGTGATTTTGTAAAGCCTTCCATAAGGCATCGCAATGGCTTCTAGGCCTCAGAGGCGGAGAAAGCACATATTTTGAGCCTTCGAAATTCGGAAGCTCATATAAATCCTGAGTCAGGAAAAGATATTGAGCGCAAGTTTCGCCGAAAACTTTTGCCATGCCGCGCTTCTTTCCTATAGCAATTTCATCCGCGGAATCTTTTGCAGAAACGTGAACGATGTAAATCGGCGAGCCGCTGATCTCGGCAAATTTTATTACTCGGTGAGTTGCTTCGCCTTCGGCTTCAGGAGGCTGTGAAAGCGCATGGTAGATTGGATCGAGTCTTCCGGTCGCGGCGAATTCCTCGGCCATAGCAACGAGCACATTTCCGTTTACTGCATGAACGGAGACAAGCCCTCCGGCTCGAGAAACCGACTTAATCGCCTGGAATGCGGCTTTGTCGTCAATTCCGTAAACTCCCATGTATGCGGTAAATATCTTGAATGCATTTATTCCATACTTCTCGATTACGATCGGAACTTCTCGCTCGATCTCTTCATTCCAATCCGTGATAGAAGAATGATACGAATAATCGCATCGAGCTTTTCCGTTTGCTTTTCCATCCCACTCTTCGATTGCGCTCACAAGACTCTTGCCTTTAGGAGGAATAGCAAAGTCAAAGAGCATTGTTGTTCCACCTGCAAGCGCGGCGGCTGACCCTGAATCAAAATCGTCTTTGGAAACAGTTCCCATGAACGGTAGCGACATGTGCACGTGAGGATCGATTCCGCCGGGAATTACCCAGCGACCGTTCGCATCGATTATTTTATCTTCATCAAAAACCGCGAGGTCTTTTCCAATGTAAGCAATCTTTTCACCTTCGATTCTTATGTCCGCATAATAACTGTCCGATGCAGTTACAATTCGTCCGCCTTTTATGACTGTCGTCATTTCACAACCTCCAGTAACTTTTTTTTATCTTATCATTTTAATTTCGATTAGTGAATGGTAAACTAAAACTTTTGTTTTAGAAAAAAGTTGGTTTTGCACAATCAATAAAATTAAATATTTGACACTTTCATTATATTTCCTCATATTACAATGAAGTCAAATTTATTTCATTATGGAGGGTCTTCGACATGCAGGAATTCTACATAGCCCGCGAAGGCGTAGCTTACGGTCCACTCACTTTTGATGATACCAATCGAATGTTTTTGGAGGGTTCGATTGATAGAGAAACACTCGTCTGGGAACCCTCTGAATCGAATTGGATTTTTGCGGAAAATCATCCTTCGATTTCACAAATTTTTAGTCGAAATGTTTTTCCTGAAAATCAGGTTCAATCTCAGGTTATTGTTATTTCTAATCAAGGCGAAATCGAAAAGAAGGCGAATGAATTAGCAATTGAAGAAGAAAAAATTTCTGAGATTCGAAAAGAGATTGAACTCTTGGAGTGCGAACATAAAGAGATGAGTTCGAAGAGAGAAGATCTTCGAATTGAATCTGCACAGTTGAATACAGAACTGGATAATTTGGTAAAAAAGCGAAATGAGCTTTCATCGGAACTTGAAGAGTCGAGAAGAGAGATTGAAAAGAATCGCGATGAACTGTCGAAGATGAAACCTCTTATGGAAGAACTCGAATCTATTAGAAGCGAGAAGAAAAATCTGGAAGAAGATATCTCGAAGACAAGCAAGGAATTGGAGCAGAAGCTTATTGAGTGTGCAGGCTGTGATGCTGAGATTTCTTTGGTCAGAGATCGACTGGAAGCGATTCGGTCTGAGACAAAAGAATTGGAAGCGAGACGTATAGAAGCCGAAGCGATTCTCGGCAGACAGGTTTCTGAGGGATTTGAACGTATAAAAAATTCTTGTTCTGAATTCGATCGCATAACCGGTAAGTGGAACGAGGCCGGAGAACGGGACGAAGAGCTTCGCAAAACAGGATTGTCTGCAATATCAGAATTGAGAGAGACGCTTGCAAAACGTGAATCTGAATTAAACGGAATGATTGCGTCTTTGAGGGAACAATCGATCGGCGAGATTGAATATCAGTCTTTGAAGCGACAGGCTGATGAGGAAGAGAAGCGGCTGGAGCGATTTCGAGATGAACTGAAGAATCTGACGGCGTTATGTTTTGAGGAGTCGCAGAGACTTGAAGATTATAAAAAAGAACGTGAAGAAGTTAAAACGGATATTGACGCCGAGTTCACACGCTACGGCGAGCTCGAGTTAAATTTGAAGCAGTTGCAGAAGGATGCGGAGACAGTTTCAGGTTCTTTAGGGACATTGACGTTTGAATATTCTCAGCTTGAAACTGAGGTCTCAGCGTTGAAAAAAGAAAAAGAGATTTGTGAAGAGACAGTGGAAGAGCTCAGAAGAGCGCGGAGCGAGATAATCGAGTCGAATCTCAAGATCGAATCCGAGGTCAGCGTTTCACTTTCACGCAAGGCGGAATTGGAGAGAACGATTTTGGATTACGAACTAGCGCTCGATTCGGTCGTGAAGAAGATTGAGGCAATGAAGGCTGAGCGCGAAGCAATGCGGATAGCTCTTGAGGACGATGCTATTAAAGCGAGAGAGTTTACTGCAGAGAACGATACCATGCGCAAAGCGGCGATTGAAGCGAGGAAAGAGGTTGAATTGGAGCTCGATTCCAGTTTTGAGGAATTAGCTCGGATGAAAGACGAACTGGAAAAACTGCAGAGTGAAAATTCCAGACTGAAAGAAGAGTTGAATTCATCTGCGATAGAACTTGCAAGACTAACTGAGGAACGAAAGATAGAAGAGGAACGGTTTAGTTCTATTCAAAAGAGGAAAACCGAACTGATTAAAGAAAAAGATTTATTGCTGTCCGAACTGGATTCTATTCGCGGAGAAACAGCTTCTTTGAATGAAAATGTAATTTCTTTAAATGCGAAGAAGGCAGGTTTGGAAGAGAGAATAAGCGCTCTTGAAAAGGACGAGATGCTTTGCCAAACAGGAATTGCCGAGATGGAAAATAAAATCAAATCACTTGATTCTGCACGTGTCTCATTGGAGAAGGAACGGGCAAAATTGGCGCGCGTCGAATTGAGGGAATTGAGAGAACTGTTGATTGCGAGGGAGCGGGATGAAAAGGATAAACTTGAAAAACTTTTGAACGAAGCGAGAACAGAGTTTAGGCTTTTGAAGGAAGAGTGGAGCAAAGAGGAGCGGCTTGGCGTTACGAATGAAGAATTAAAACAGTTGAGAGATGAGGTTGAACAGAAGCGGAGCGAATTAGTGAAAGCCGAGCGTCAGCTTTCAGCGATGCGCGCGGGGCTTTCAAAATTGAGAGAAGAGAACGGCAAGAATCTTTTGAGAAGAGTCCAGTCGTTTGAAACTCAACAGCTCGATGACATCAAGAAGCGTTTGAGTGAAACCCGCGGAGAAATGGAATCGATGGAGAACGAGTGGACGGATGAGATGAAAGGTACTGAGCTTGTAGAGAAGCAGTGGATCGAGATACAGTCTGCTTTGCATGATAAGATATAAAGAACACTTAAATTTAATCTCATGATTTTATTTCTGATTATACTTTTTTTATTTTTGGTGGTTATTGCGGGATTCGCGTTTGTAATCGATTCTAATGCTAAAAAAATGGCAGAGTCTAAGCCAAGACTGAGAGCATGTCCGCTGTGCGGAAAGGAATTGCAACTCGGAGAAAATATTCTTGCGGAACGGACTGGAGTTATGAAAGAGGGAAGAGAACGGATAGTTATAAAAGGATGTCCATTCTGCGTAAAAAAGACTGAAGCCGGAGCGAGCGCTCTTTTGGCTGGAAAGATGTAAAAATTCTAATTTTGCTTTTTTACTTTGTATTGTAATATTTATAAATTAAAAATGGTTACCGCAGGCTTTAGCCTGCGTGAAGTAATTAGTAAAACGTATTTTTTTCGAAGGAGAAATTTGATGTCTGATTTTCAAATTGTGGTATGCGGAAGTTTAGTTCCTGACCCATTGCAAACTTTAGAACCGTTATCGGGCGCGACTGCCCCGAGTTTGAAGAACGAGATGATGCTGCCTACGATTCTTGATCCATGGGCGGCGCATGCGCTTTATGAAGCGGCTAACCTCGCGAAAAAGAATCAGGGCAGTAAGATTTACCTTGTCTCTCTGGGACCGAAAGGAAAATTGCAACAGCTCATGATGAGTGTTGCTCAAAAGGTTGGATTCGAGCTGATAGCAATTGACGGCTCTGCAAGCGGATTCACTGAGCCTTACGAAGTCTCCGAAGTTCTTGCCTCTGCGATTAAGTCGATTCCAAATCTTGATATGTCGAAATTGCTTCTCTTCGGAGGATGCTCTTCAGCATCAAGAGATGCCGGCGTCACGATGCAACTTGTTGCTGAACGACTTGGAATCAGCGATTTTTTTCTTGGAGTTGATGAACTAATTATTGAACAGGATGGAAAATTAACATTCAAGGAACGAGTTGAGGCCGGTCAGTATTTGGTTTCAACTTGCAGTGCTCCTCCAGTTGCGGTTGGCTGGTCAACAGGAACTCTGCCTGTCCCTCCGAATAATCCGCAACTCGGAATGATGAATATGAGAGGAGTCCTTCCCGCTCTTCAGAAAGCAAAATCCGTAAAAGTTTCTGCTGAGGGGGTTGCGTATTCAAAAGTCGAACAGCCGAGTCAGCGAAGAGATACTAGAATTGTGAAGGATACTCCGGTAGAGACGATTGTGCAGGAACTTGTTGAATGGTTGAGGAGTTGAACGATGGAAAAACTTTTACTTTTACTTCACACTGAAGATGACGGCAGTTTGAGGCGGCAAAGTCTTGAGGCTTTAACTTCTGCGAAAGAGACTGCGGAAAAGATCGGAGCGGATTTTTATTTAGGAATTGTAGGCAACGGAGCAAAAAAATCGACGGAGCTGATTGGAAATTGCGGAGCGAAAAGTTTTGCGGTTCTAGAAGGCAATGATTTTTCTGTTCCGAGATATTCAACTGACAAATCAGCCGCACTGGCGCTTATCAAGCATTTCGCGGCCACTGTTGTGATTGCTCCGAATACATCGCGTTGGGCGCGAGCGCTTCCCGGCGCGACTTTTCAGGCCGGAGGACGAATTGATACGCGTGTCACAGGAATTGCGACTGATGGAGGCATTCAGATTCAGAGATGGTATTACCGCCAGAGAATGCTTGCGACTTTGTCGCGGACTCAAAGACCTTGGGTCATATTAATTGAGTCAGGAATTTTTAAGGCGTGGGAAAAAGTTTCGGTTCAGGTAAATGTCGAAGAAGTTTCTGCCGAGCTGAAACCTGAGATGAAGAGAACCGAGTCGAAAGGTTATGAGAATGCTTCCGGCGGTGAACAAACTATTAAGCCGGATGCTCCGATACTTTTTGTTGCAGGTGCCGGATACATGAAGAAGCAGTCCGATGGCAAGACTCATGTCAAAGAAGCTGAAGAGCTGATAAAAAAGTTTTTGAAATTATCGGGCGCTTCGCTTGGAAGCTCGAAGTCGCTTGTTGAGGCGGCATCCGAAGGAGCAGAAGTCATTTCGATTATGACTCACATGAATCAGGTAGGGCAGACCGGATCAACACCTAGACATCAAAAAGGTTTATCGACTTGTTGCCACGGCGAGGAGCCGCATGTTATTGGCTGGCGGTTTATAAATGAACGCAGAGCAGTAAACACGGATCCGAATTGCGGTTGGGCTCAGGGCAAGACTGACGTGCTTTATGTCGCTGACGCATTCGAAGTCATGACAAAATTAAATGAAAAGTGGGGTCAAAAGTGGGGTCAGGCTTGAACTTTTTTACTTTTTCACCAAAGTGGGGTCACAAAGTGGGGTCAGGCTTGAACTTATTTACTTTTTCACGGTAGCTAGACATGGTG
>PEWQ01000037.1:4460-8908 GCA_002780065.1 Candidatus Hydrogenedentes bacterium CG07_land_8_20_14_0_80_42_17 | reverse complement strand
CTGGCTCCGATCGTGGCGAGGTGCCAGTCCCCTTTTTCGTCAAGCCTGCGGCTTTCGTTCGTGCGAGTCTTTGATTTCACTGCGTGGCGTGGCTTTTTGTTCGGTTAGAACTCGCTACGAGTATGTCCTCGTAAATCTTTTCGAGCTCTTTTACCATCTTTTGTATCGAGAATTTTTCTGTGACGAATTTTTGGCCTGCACTGCCAAACTTTTTTCTCTCTTCTTCGTCTTCGATTAATCTCATCAAAGCTTTTTTCCATCCTTCGGTATCGTTCCGCTCGAGAAGAATTCCTCCGTCGGTCACTACGTTCTTAATTCCTCCGACTCGATTCGCCATTACAGGCACACCGGCGGCTTGAGCCTCGAGAAGAACCCGTCCCATTCCTTCAAAATCTGAGGGCAATACTGCAATATCCAGAGCCTTTGTTATTGCGGCCGTGTCTTCATGAAATCCAGCGAAGATGACGCTTCTTCCTTTTGCTCCCATTTTTGAAACTTTGCTCTTTAATTCTTTTTCGAGATAGCCTTCTCCTATAAAGACCAATTTAACTTTTTCATTGATAAGTGAATCCATAACCTCAATCAAAAAATTATGCCCTTTTCCTTCCCAAAGTTTAGCGACGAGTCCGACAGCAATATCATCGTCGTCGAGCTTCAAAATTTTTCGACCCTCGCTTCGGTCGGCATCTTTGAATTTTTCGATCTCGATTCCAGACCAGACGATACGATAATCTTCTTTTTTACCGATACCTTCTCTAGCGCCCCAATCAGCAAGTTCTTCGGATATAGCGATAACGGCATCTGCCCAGGGAAATGCGATTTGTTCCAACTGTTTAAAAAAAATCCTTCGCAACGGAGACTCGCGGTCATGAAACGAAAAACCATGAACGGTGTGAACAATCTTTATTCCGGGAAGAGACCTTGCAGAGAGTCTCCCAAGAAAACCTGCTTTTGAGTTGTGAGTATGAAGAATATCAGGCTTCAATTTTTTTAAGAGATTTCTAATTTCGAAAATTGCGAGAAGATCATGAAGAGGGGAGACGGGCGCCTTGAGGTGCTTCAGCGGGTAAAACTCAAAACCGTGTTTTTTAGTCAACTCTTCCAAGCGGCCAGGGCTCGATGATGCTAGAGCCGATTTGTATCGGGCGGCATCGAGGTATTTCATGGAGTAAAATGTGTTCAATCCGCTTCCGGAAATCCAGGGCAGAGTATGAAGATGGAGGACGAATATTTTTTTCACTGTTCGAGTTCTTTTTTTATTTCCTGCCAGAGTTCTGAGTAAGTCGTTTCCGGGCGAAACATCGAGGCGCGTTCTATAGTTCCTTCAGCTGTCGGAGAATCGAGCACCGCGTTTCGCCACGCTTCGATATCGGTTGCGGGAACGTAACGCGCACAGTCTCCCCCTACTTCTCGGAGCGAAGGAATGTCAGAGAGTATTACCGGGCATCCGCACGCCATTGCTTCGAGAGCAGGGAGCCCGAATCCTTCGGCGAGAGCGGGATGCAGAAGCGCGCGCGCATTTCTGTATAATGCCGCAAGCATTTGATCATCGAATACTTCCAATCTTCTGAAAGGCGTCGGCAGATTTTTCCGCTTTGTGCCTACAAGAATGATTGGAATCATTTCGAACCCTTCGAATGCGGAGATTAATGTGCTCAGATTTTTATGAGGCCGATCGTCTGAAACAACTAGAAAATATTTTTTTAATTCGAGCCCGAGACTTGTCAGCAAATTATTTTCATTTTGAGTCTTATTCGCTGTAAAATGCCGCCCGACAGCGTTTTTGGCCATTATGATTCTGTCGCATGGAACCTTCCATTTTTCGATCAATTCGTTTTTTGTCGCGTCAGAAACAGTAACAATTTTCTTTGAGACTGAAAGACTCCATTTAAGTTTTAAAGTAAATGGAATACAGCGGTGAGGAATTGAAGCCGGGATCGTGTCATGTACGGTCGCGTAGCATGGTATTGAAAGTCCGGGCGGAATCTTGAAGTAAGGAGAGAACCAGAGTTTTGCATCTTCTTTCTTGAGAATTTTATTTAAGTTAAATCCGGACCAAAATAATTTCGGAGCATTCAGAGCGGTATCGATGCCATCTGTGTATCCTCCGACTCCGATAACGTGAATGAAAGGAGCAAGCTTGGATTTAGCGTTAAGAAAATTCTTTATCCACCTTCCTATGCCTGTGTCCGAGCGGCGGAGTTCACGAAGGTCTATTGCAAGTTTTCGTTCTTTACTGCTCATAGTGAATGCGGAAAGATTTTATTTCCGCTCTCAAACACATTCTTTGCTCCTGCTCTTCGCAATGCATTCCGAAAGCTCACTGATTCTGACTTCCTGAACTTCTCCGGTCTTTCTTTCTCGCAGTTCTACAATGCCTTCTTCGACCTTTCTTCCCATTGTGATTCTGATCGGGATTCCATACAGGTCAGCATCTTTGAATTTTATGCCCGGCCTAAGATCACGGTCATCAATCAAAGCCTCGACTCCGGCTTTCTCGAGTTCGGACTTTAATTCATCAAGTTTTATCTTCGCTTTTTCATTTGCAAGCACGACAGTGACGTCGAACGGAGCGATATTCTCGGGCCAGATAATTCCGTCTTTGTCATGAGACTGCTCGACAACTGTTGCCATCAATCTTCCAGAGCCAATTCCGTAGCAGCCCATGACGAACGGTTTTTCAGTTCCGTTTCTATCTAGGAATAAAGCACTCATTGCCGAAGAGTATCGTGTTCCAAGTTTGAAGATGTTTCCAGCTTCAATTCCTCTTTTAGCTTCAAGAGTATTGCCGCACTTGATGCATTTACAGCCGGCATGCGCCGCGGCGATCTCGGCTGTGATATCAGGCTTGAAATCTCTTTCGATATTTACATTGCGGAGATGAAATCCTTCTCTGTTTGCGCCCGCAACCAAATTTCTTTCTGAAATGAGAGATGTGTCTGCAACGACAAAAGCGCCGGATATTCCAATTGGAGACGCATACCCTGCAATAGCTCCGCAAGCTTTAATTTCTTCAGCGCGCGCCGGCCGTATATTCGAATCATCGATTGCTTTTGCTAGAAAAGTTTCGTTGATTTCGTAATCGCCGCGCAAAACCGCAAAGATCAAACCGCGCTTTTCACTCATGTAGAAGACAGCTTTGCAAGTCTTAGATGGAGATACTCCGAGAAACTCTGAGACTTCTTCGATGGACTCTTTACCTGGAGTCGCAAGCTCTTCGATCGGCCTCATCTCTTCGCTCTCTGCATCGTCACGTTTAAAACGCGCAACCTGTCGATTGGCCGAGTAGCCGCATACCGGGCATATTATAATCGTGTCCTCTCCAAATTCAGAATACGCGATGAATTCATGAGCAATCTTTCCTCCCATCATTCCGGGATCGGATTCGACGATAATGTATTCGAGCCCACAGCGATTAAAAATTCGTTCGTAAGCATCGTAAAGTTTTAGATACCATTCATCGAGGCTCTCTTCATTTTCGTGAAACGAGTAAGCATCTTTCATAGTGAACTCTCGGGCGCGGATCAGCCCGCCGCGCGGCCGAGGCTCGTCGCGGAATTTTGTCTGAATCTGATAAAGCATTATTGGAAGCTGACGATATGACTTTACGTATCCTCTGACCATGTGCACTATGCTTTCCTCATGCGTCATCGCGAGGCACATATCTCGTTCAGCACGGTCTTTGAATCGGAGCATCTCCGCTCCAACATCATTCCATCGGCCTGATTCGCGCCACAGTTCCGCAGGCTGAGTCACGGGAAGCAGAACTTCTTGACCTCCGACACGATTCATTTCCTGCCGCAGAATCTTTTCGATCTTTTTGACGACGCGCCAGCCCATTGGCATTAACGAGTAGATTCCTGCACCTACGGGTTTAATAAATCCGGCTCGAACGAGTAATTTGTGAGAAGGGAATTCGGCATCTGCCGGATCCTCGCGCAATGTCGGAGCAAAATAACTTGAAAGATAATATGTATTCATGACGTAATAGTAATGCAACAGAGTTTCATTGCAATTTTTTTTGAGAGAAGACAGTATTTCGTTTAGTAATATTAACTCCATTGAGTCGTAGCAAAAGATTTAGGGAAACTCCAGTATTAAATTACCCCTTCAAAGATTCCTTTTGTTGCTTTGGTAAATAATTTTCTTTAGAAATTATCGACCTGCCAATTTCCTTTTCTAATTCTTTCTTGGCTATACCTGCAATTTTCCCGCCTCGTTCAGCGTCTTGCTTGAGTTTTGATACACCTTTTGAATCTTCTGTGCGATGTATTTCCGTTGTTGATCTTTCTCCAAGCATTGTAAAGATAAGTTCAAAATCATCCATGTGATCTCGCAGATTTTCCCGCTTTAATCTTTTGACTTTCTTGTATTCGCCCGGAGTAATTCCAAAAGTTGCTTTGGAAATTTCCGCTGTTAAAATCTCATAGTCTTTTTGTTTTTGTGCT
>PEWQ01000037.1:0-4454 GCA_002780065.1 Candidatus Hydrogenedentes bacterium CG07_land_8_20_14_0_80_42_17 | reverse complement strand
TTTTGCCATTCGTCAGTTAATTCTTCACGAATGGCAATCCCGCGCATTCTTTTTTCAATCCAATCATCGGGGTAGCCTTTGAGTTTGTAAAGTGTTCTGGTTCGCTTGGTGGCAAGTTCCGGATTTTCTATTTCTTGTACTCGCTCGTAACCTACTTTTGCCAGCCAGCGTTTGAAAGGTTCGGCTTTGGGTGAAGGAATAGATTGGATTATTCGAAAAATACCTTCGGTGTCAGCACAGTCTGTTTCACGCATCTTGCCGTCTTCCGCAGGCAATCTCAAATGTTCCCAAAATGGGAACGGTTGAGATATTTCTTTATCGCGGTCTTTCATCTTTGCCCAATAGGTTTTTGGTTGCGGACTATCAGTAAGCACGGCAATTATATCTAAAATAGAAAACCACCACTCGTTTTGATAAATTATTCTTCTGATTTTTTTCCCTTTGAATAAAGCGATTTTAGTTGTCTCCATAATTTATAACCTAAAAATAACTTGAAAGATAATATGTATTCATGACGTAATAGTAATGCAACAGAGTTTCATTGCAATTTTATTTGAGTGAAGATATAACTTATTTATGGTGAATACTTCAAAAATATTTAAAAGAGCATTACTGCCGAGAACTGACATATTTATCTGCTTATTGACATCTTTTTTACTCATTCATTCTTTCGCGTCTGCAACGTTTGCTCAAGCAGTTTTGAGATCAGTTTCGGGAGAAGTATGGATCGAAAAAAATACTGTTCGATTTTCAGCGCACACTGGAGCGCGAGTTGATGTCGGAGCTAGTGTTGTGACGGGCGCAACAGGCAGAGCGGAATTGCTTCTATCCGATGCATCGCATCTTTCTGCCGAACATTTTACTAGAGTCAATATTGGAAGAAGCCGAGCCTCGACGACTGGAATTTCGATTCGACGAGGTTCTGCTCGGATTACGACCAGCCCATATCGGTGGAAGACAGAGGCGTTTGAACTCACGTCGCCCGTTACTACGACCGGAGTGAGAGGACTATATTTTCGGTCGATGTTGCGTCGTCTGGTGACGCTCGTTTTTATGTCGAGAAGGGCGCAATATTTTCCGGAGCCACTGAAGCAAAAGAAGGGCAGATTCTTGAAGTAGGTTCGGATTGGATTGGAACTCCGATATCTTCATCGAATGAAAATCAGGAAAGAGAAAGTTGGCTGGCGGCGCGTAACGAAACTCTGCATCGCAGTCCGGAACGCATAATCAAGGCTTTGGGCGATCTAATGAAGAGTGCATTTTCAAGGCGCATAAAAAGTACTGCTGAGATGTTAAAAAGTTTGAAGAGCATTTCTGATTTTCAAAAAGCAAATTCGGAGCTTTCAGGAGCGGCAAAATTAGGAATGGCGGTTTCGATCTTCAGAGAAGGATTGTTGAAGGCGCGCAACGTTCTTTCAAGCGATCGCGAAGCATTATTGAGGGAAGACTGGCTACGTGATTATATTGCTCGATATCAAGTTACGCCAAAGATTAATAATCTGGTACAACTTATATTGAAAGATGCAGATAAAGATCGGGCAAAACGGCAGAGTGACGTTGCTAATATGGAACGCGGAATTGATCAGCTTGGAGCGCTTCTCTCTATGCTCATTTCAAATGCCGCCGCTGATCCTTCTCGACAGCGTGAAGCGGCGCAATTGGTTGCGGATGGGCTTGGAATGCCGATAAATTCTGTTTCATTGCCATATTCAAGTATCAAACTTGTAAGAGAAGATCTCGGTTGGAGAGACGGAACAAATTATACTATGATGAGAACTGTTCGCGGCCGCGAGGATTTCAGAGTCCCTGTTGAAGTTAAAGTTAAGAGAGAAGGCAATGGATATACTATGACTAAGGAACCTATCGCGTTTGATTCGGCGCTGAGCGTGCATTTGATTTATACTGATACTGCGATTTACATCGATAATTTTGAGAATGTGGCAGGAATTGACAGGAGCAACATGGCTCTTTTCTATAGATTCCCGCTTGCAGTTGGAGACAGCTGGATTGCGTGGAAGCCGAAAGGATTTGCAGGCGCAATCGCGCAGATTGTCCGGAGTGTTACTGCGGCGGAACGTATAATTACTCCGCAAGGCGAGTTTGATTGCTTGCGTATAGAAACCAGAATGAAGATTCTAAGAAATCCGAAGATGCCTCTTATTTATGTGGAGTGGATTGCTAAAGGGATTGGTCAGGTTAAGGAGATGGCGTTCAGACAGGAACTCAAGTCAATTGCTATTGATGAGCGGATAAAGGAATTACTTGAATGATGAATGATTACTCCCGATACTGAGGGATTTCTTGTAATCTAGTATTGCAATTTTTTTATTCAGCAATTACGATTCAGCCATGGCATCGACTTGGAATATAAGAATTACTGATCGGCGCGGCAGAGCCAAGGTCCATACTTTAGGGGAACTGCCTCTCATTTTTGGACGCGATGAATCTCTCCCGATACCAATAGATGATCCGCAGGTGTCAAGGCATCATTGTAAAATTGAAGAGTGCGATGACAATTCATTTAGAGTTTTGGATATGGGCTCTACTAATGGAACATTGCTGAATGGAAAGAAAATAAGCAGAGCAGTAGTAGGCGACGGGGATCGAATTAAAATCGGAGAGACAATACTAGAATTCGTCAAGGTTCAAGAAGTTTCTGTTGACGATGATACCGGCTTGCGCAGGCTTTCGATTTTGAAATCTTTTTCGAGTCCTAAAAAGCAGTCAGTGTCCGACCAAAAAGAAGATGAAAAGGCAGCGGTGCTTTCTCGAATCGGCGTATCTGCAGGTCAGGCATCGATGACTCCTGCTCTTTCTCAACGGCTCGAACTTGTGGCTAGAATAGCGCACGTGCTTACGGAAGAGCTTACGGCAGTTTCGACGTTTGAATTGATACTTTCAGAATTAATTAAGGTTTATCCGATCGATCGCGCGGCGATATTGAGATGGAATGAAGAAAAGAAGACTCTTGAGCCTAGCGTCTCCAGGATTAAGGAAGGAGCGTCCGGCGGAGTTGTCGTATCGAGAACGATATGTCAGCACATAATCAGCACCCGTGAAGCAATAGTGACTGAGAATGCAATGGTCGATCCAAGATTTTCTTCAGGCGATTCGATTATAGAGAACAGAATGGGTTCAATTGTAGCCGCTCCGATTATCGCTCGGGAAAAGTTTTTCGGAGTTCTCTACGCATGCACTCAGGAAACAGCCGCCGCATTTTCTGAACAAGATTTGTCTTATCTTGTGCTTATAGGAAATTTAATTGCTTTAGCAATAATACTTTTTGAGCCCAGAGCGTGAGTGAACTCTTTTCTCCCGGCGATAAAATAACTCAGAACTTTGATATGACGATAGTGGAAAAGATTGCCGAGGGCGGAATGGGCGAGGTATACGAGGCAATACTGCACGGCGCAAGCGGCTTTGAAAAGCGCATTGCTTTGAAGGTTGTCAGAGCTGATTTTGCGAGCAAAGACATCCACGATACTTCAGCGCGAGAATTGGATTTTTTGACAAGACTTGTCAATGAAGCAAAACTGGTCTCAAATCTAATTCATACTCATATTGTTCAGATTTATCTGCTTGGAACTCTGCAAGGCTTTTCTTCGGGCTTTAACGGTTTTGTCGCAATGGAATATGTTCATGGAGTGAGCCTGCGGAATTTAATCGATAAGCATCTTTTTAACGGAAAAAAAATTCCGGTGGATATTGCGGTTTATATTGCTTCGAGAATTGCCCGAGCTTTGGAATACGCTCATAAATTTAAAGATAGATCAGGCCGCACTCTTGGCATTGTTCACCGCGATGTGAGTCCTACGAATGTTTTAATTTCTTTGGATGGAGTAGTAAAACTTTCGGATTTTGGAATCGCAAAAGCGGTCAATCAGGATTTTTTCCCCGGCGAATATATTGTCGGAAAACGGAGATACATGGCGCCGGAACAGGCTGCAGCAGGTGAAGTTGATTTTCGGGCGGACATATTTAGTCTTGGAATTTTGCTGTATGAGATGCTTTGCAATTCTTTGCCGGATCGTTCAATATTGCCGCCGCCAATTTCTAATCTCCGTGATGACCTTCCGAACTCAGTTGAATTTATTATCGAGAAGACTTTGCAGTTGAACCCTGCTATGAGATATTCGGATACTTCTGATTTGGCTGTTGATCTTGAAAAGGTAATATATGAAAAAGGCTACGGTCCGACTTTTGTGACGCTTTCTGAATATCTCAGACAAGCTTTTCCGGCTATGGATGAGACGCAAATGATTAACTCGAACGAAGAGAAAACTATTTTGTTTAATTCTCTTACCCCTAACCCTTTTTCAAAGAACGTGTGAAAAAACTGAAAAATGAAAATTAGAAAAATAAAATTTTCAATTTGCACTTTCCACTTTTCAATTTGCACTTTCCAATTTGCACTTTCCAATTTTCAATTTGCACTTTCCAATTTGCACTTTCCA
>PEWQ01000071.1 GCA_002780065.1 Candidatus Hydrogenedentes bacterium CG07_land_8_20_14_0_80_42_17 | reverse complement strand
TCCATTGGCGCGTGGCACCCATTGGCGCGTGGCACCCATTGGCGCGAGGCGTCCATTGGCGCGTGGCACCTGTGCCTCCAGAGACGGCGCCTGTGGCTCCAGAGACGGCGCCTGTGGCTCTATGAAAAAAATGGAAAGGTGATGGAATGAGAGTAATCGGCTTTTACATATTTTCGATTCTATCGTGTATCTTTGCTCTATGCGCTGTCACTCGAAAAAATTCTATTCATGCCGCATTGTTTCTCGTGCTTACGCTTCTTTCACTCGCTCTCGATTATTTAATTCTGGGTTCGGTCTTTTTGGCTCTGGCTCAAGTCTTCGTTTATGCCGGAGCAATAGTCGTTCTCTTCCTTTTCGTGATAATGCTTATCGGGAGTTCTTCTGATTCGGATGCAAGGCGCGTTCGAATTGGATTCTTCTCTGGAATTGCCGCCGGCTCTATTTTGATTCTTGTGCTTGCGGCAAAACTTAGTTCAATACTTAATCTTCATCTTCGCATCAGGGAGACGACTCTTCAAGAACTTGCCGCGTATCTTATTGGGATAAACGGTTCGTTCGGCGAATTTGCGCTCGCATTTGAACTCGGTTCAGTTCTGGTTCTCTCTGCAATGATTGGAGCGTTTTTGCTGGCGAGGAATAGAGCATGATTAATTCGGATCACGCAACATTCTTTTCTCTAATACTTTTCGGAATCGGCATATTGGGACTTTTGACGCGGAAGAATCTCATTATGATTTTGATTTCTGTAGAGATTATGCTGAACGCGGTTAATCTTAATTTGATTGCGCTATCGAGAAGAGATATTCAGGGTATGACAGCAGTTGGCGGAGAAGCAATAGCTTTGTTCGTGATTCTGCTCGCCGCGTGTGAGGCGGCGGTTGGACTCGGCATTTTGATTGGACTGAAAAAATATTCTTCTGATGTTTCGGTCGACGATTTTGATGAGTTGAGGGATTAGATGGCGAGTATGAATCTTCTTCTAGCGCTTGTAATAATCATTCCGATCTTCAGCGCTCTGCTGATTGCATTCACTGGAAGAAGTTTTCCGTCGTTCGCAGGTTGGATTGCGGCAGGAGCGGTTCTCTTGTCGTTTGCTTTTGCGGTTCCGGTTGCTCTGCAGGGAATTGCCGGCAACGCTACGGAATTACATCTATGGAATTTTTTCTTTACAAAAACTTTATCGATTGATGTTGCATTTAGAGTTGATGAACTTTCGGGAATAATGCTTTTTGTGGTTCTTGGAGTAGGAGGCTTAATTCACTTTTATTCGATTGAATACATGAAGCACGACAGAAGCCGCGGCCGATTCTTTGCACTTTTGAATGCGTTCATTTCGTTCATGCTGATTCTGATTCTCGGGAATAATCTTCTGATGCTTTTCGCAGGGTGGGAAGGAGTTGGATTCGCATCTTACGCTCTGATTGGTTTTTGGTATGAGCGTCAGGCTCCGGCAAAAGCAGGAATAAAGGCATTCATAACAAACCGAGTTGGTGATTTTGGATTCATGATAGGAATTTTTCTGCTCTGCTGGCTTACAGGTTCGGGCAGTCTTGCTGAGATAAACGCGCGATGCGTTGAGCTTAAAAATGTGACGGTCAATATCGGAGGAATGCCATTCGGATATCTCGAACTTGTTGCGCTTATGCTCTTTCTCGGCGCGTGCGGCAAGTCTGCGCAGTTTCCGCTTCATGCGTGGCTTCCTGATGCGATGGAAGGTCCGACTCCGGTTTCAGCTCTGATTCATGCGGCGACGATGGTGACTGCCGGAATTTACATGGTGTGTAGGCTGGACGGAGTTTTTGCCGCCGCCGACACAGTGCGCGAAATTATGCTTCTAGGCGCGCTTGTGACGGCTTTGGGCGCGGCAATCGTTGCGTGCGCTCAAACTGATTTGAAACGGATACTCGCATACTCGACTATAAGTCAGCTCGGATACATGATGGCTGGCGCGGCAGTTATGGCTAAGGGCACGGCTATTTTTCATCTCGCGACTCATGCAGTATTCAAGGCGCTGCTCTTTCTCTCAGCCGGTTCGGTAATGCACGCGCTTTCCGATAAACTCGACATTAGAGAGATGGGAGGACTGATTCGGAAAATTCCGGTCACCGGCATCGTGATGATTGTTGGCGCGCTCGGACTTGCAGGAGTTCCGCTCTTTGCCGGATATTATTCGAAAGAGATGATAATCGGAGCAGTTGCTGCGGATAATTATTTTGCCGCGGCTTTATTAATTGTTGGAGCGGCAATAACAGCCTTCTACTCTGCAAGAATGATAATGCTCGTCTTCTTCGGAGAATCTCGGTTCGATGATGAAACCTCTAAACATTGCCACGAGTCCAACTGGATAATGATTCTTCCTCTGATTATTCTTGCAGTTGGAACTTTAATTGTCGGGCATCTTCACGTTTCAGAAATACTTGGACATATCGAAGAAGAAAATTTGCCGTGGGTATTTTATTCTGCGCTCGCTTCAGTTATATTCGGCGGAGGATTCGGCATTTATTATTACAGGACTCACCTCTCGCATTCGACTCCGTGGAAAGAATTCATAAAGACCGGTTTCGGCTGGGACGCCGCGGTTGATCGAGTATTGATACAGCCGATAACGGAACTTGCAAAATGGGTGAGGGATTATCTCGATAAGGCAGGAATAGATTCGCTTGCGCACGGAATGGCTCACAGCGCGGGCGCGCTCGGTGAAACGATGAGAACCTTGCAGTCGGGTTCGATAGGAACGTATCTCGGTTATGCTGTTTTCGGGCTTGCAATACTTTTATGGTTCATAGTGCCATGATTAATTATTCGGTGATTTTAGGGCTTTTGATTCCAGCGGCGACTATTGCCGGATTGATGCTTGTTGTGCATAGAGAAACAATACTTCATCCATTGGCAATTGTCTCTTCGCTTGTTTCATTCGTGACTGCATCTGTGATTGCATATTTTGTTTTTGCCGGAAAAAGTTATGCGATCGTAATCGATCAAATTTGGATATCCGCGATTGGAGCAAAAATCAAACTTGGAATTGAGCCGATTAGCGCGGCGATGATATGGATAACTGCGTTCTCGACACTTCTGGCAGTTGCCGCTTCGTTCAGGGATCTCAGGGAAAAACGTGAGTCTTCAATTTCAATTGCTTTTCATTATCTCCTTATCTTTTTGATTCAGCTTGCGCTTATGGGATTCTTTATGGCTCGCGATTTACTTTTGCTTTTTGTTTGTTACGAGACTGTTTTGATTCCGATGTACCTTTTGATTTTGGTGTGGGGCGGTAAAGAACGTGTTTATGCTTCTGTGAAGTTTTTGATTTTTACTCTTTTCGGTTCACTTCCGCTTCTTCTTTCTATTGCCGCAGTTTCTATTGTCGCGTGGCAAGTGAACGGCGAATTAATCTTCGATATCGACAGATTGATACAGATGAATTTTTCTGAAAATGCCTCGCGGTGGCTCTTTGCAGGCTTTGCGCTGGCTTTTCTTGTGAAGGTTCCGTTGTGGCCTTTGCATACTTGGCTGCCTGACGCACACACTGAAGCTCCGACCGCAGGTTCTATTTTGCTGGCAGGAGTGCTTTTGAAGATGGGAGGATACGGACTGCTGGCCGTCGTGATTCCTATGTTTCCGTCTGCCGCCATCGACGCCGCGCCGATCATGATTACGTTTGCTCTTTGCGGTATTTTGCTCGGAGCGCTGGCATCGCTGGCGCAAAAGGATGCTAAACGACTGATTGCATATTCGTCCGTAAGTCACATGGCGTTCGTGGTCTTGGGACTCTTTTCGTTTACTGCAGAGGCTTGGTCGGGTGCGGTTTTTCAAATGGTTGCTCACGCAATTTCGACCGGCGGTCTCTTTTATTTTGTTGGAGCGCTTTATCGAAGGCGGCACGATAGAATGCTTGAGTCGTTTGGCGGCTTAGCGACGCTTGCGCCTGGGCTCTGCAGTTTTGCGGGAGTTCTTATCTTTTCATCACTAGCATTTCCGGGAACTGCCGGCTTTGCCGCCGAGTTCATGGTGCTATACGGAGCTTTCATATATCAGCCCGTAGTTGCGATCCTGGCGGCTCCGGTAGTGATTCTATCTGCGTCTTACATGTTGAAATTTTTTAAGGCAATTGCGTTTGGAACTCCGACTGCTGAATTCGCAGAATCGTGGAATGGCGCTCACAAGGAAGAAATTGCAGTCGTTGCTTTTTGCGCATTGCTTCTTGTTGCGATCGGAGTTGCACCGTGGCAGAGCCTAATGAAGAACATAGAACCTTCTGTGATCTCGATTCTTTCGGCGGTGTCGAGATGAGACTTTTGATATTTTTTCTTGTGATTATGATTTTACTTGGAATTTCGGCGTTCATGCTCTTTTCAGATGCTGTTGTTTCCGGAATTATCAATCCGCCGCTCTCGACTATCGATATTGCAACTGCAGATTCTGATATGGTATACAGGTCTCTAGCCGCTTTTTCGCCGGAACTTGTTCTGCTTTTAACTGCACTTCTCATAATAATTTTCGAGTTCGTGACTCCGCGTCAGCGCAGAAACTTTTCTGTTTTAGGTTTTGGCGGAGCGGCTGTTGCATTTTTCTTTGCGTATAAAAATTTCAACACTGCGCCTGTGCTTGCATTCTCAGGGGCGGTGCTTGCCGATTCATGGACGGGTGTGGCGCGAATCGCTGCTACGGCCGTTGCCGCGGTTGCTCTGATTCAAATTGCTCCTTTAAATCTTTTCGGTTTTGATGACAAAGAGTCCAGGTATGGAGAAATTACAATTCTCATTTTGCTTTCCGCGTTGGGCATAACTCTGATGGCTTCTTCACGAGATTTTCTGGTTACTGTTATTGCGTTTGAGATTATGTCGCTTTCGCTTTATCCGGTTCTTGCAGGAAATAATTCGAGAAAAAATTACGAAGCGACGATGAAGTATTTTCTCATGGGCGCGCTTGCAACTGCGCTTATGCTCTATGGAATCTCTTTTATCTTTGGTGAGACAGGCTCGACGAGGTATGCTGAGCTCAAAGGATTCAATGCAAGACTGCTTATCGGAATGGTTCTTTTTTTCTCAGGACTTTTTATAAAAGCGGGATTTGTTCCTTTCCATGCATGGATGCCTGATGTGTATGAAACCGCTCCCTCGTTTCTTGGCGGATTCATGGCCGCAGGAATTAAGCTCGGAGCTTTTGCCGCAATAGGACGGCTCATTTATTTTTGCAAGTTAGCTCCGGAGAACTTGACGACATTAGTTGTAGCGCTTTCGGCGGCAACTTTATTTTTGGGAAATTGCGGAGCGCTCTTTCAAACTAATCTCGCGAGACTGATAGGCTATTCTGCGATTGGGCATACAGGTTTCATAGCCATGGGAATTGCCGCATCGCTGGAGACTCGGAGCGCAGACGGAATAGCTTCAGTTATTTTCTATTTAATTTCTTACGCGCCGGCAGTTATTGGATTCTTTGCAGTGATTGGAATGACCGAAGATCTTTCGAAAACTAGAAGAGGATTATTGCAATCCGGCGGCCGCAACTTTGAAATTCTGCGCGGACTGTTTCAGAGAAAACCGGTAGTTGCAATTTGCCTTGCAGTCTTTCTGGCTTCTATGGCCGGACTTCCGCCTGCAGTTGGATTTTGGGGAAAGTTTTATGTCTTCTTGACGGCATATCAGGCAGGAAAGATCGGACTGCTTGCAGTTGCGCTAATAAATTCTTTGATTGCGGCGTGGTACTATATGAAGGTTATGCGTGAAGCGTTTTCACCTCTGGACACGGAAATTGAGAATAGAACTTCTCCTGTCTCTTTGATCATAGTAATTGCTATGGCGGTTCTTGTCATTTACATGGGACTCTTACCCGATTTGTTCTGGGCATCTGCGAATCTCGCAACAAAGGCGATGTGATGAGAGACGATAGCCTCTTGCCTATATCTTCTTGCTCATAGTATAATTACTTTCTCATGAAGAATATCGAAAATTCAAAACTGTCGCTTGCGTATTCAACGCCTCGGTTAAACTATGACCGCATTGTTGCTCCTATTGCTTCTGAACTAGCGCTTCTTGATACAAGAATTCAGGATCTGATTGAACGGTTCG
>PEWQ01000004.1:5993-11381 GCA_002780065.1 Candidatus Hydrogenedentes bacterium CG07_land_8_20_14_0_80_42_17 | reverse complement strand
TGCCGTTGAGAAAAAATTGCGGGCACATTTGTTACTACTCTAAATCCTGCCATGGGGTTCCTCCTTGAACCTACACCCGGGCATCCATGCCCGGATCAAGTTAGAAACCCTCGACCCTCTTATAAGGAAAGGAAACTGCTAAGATAATTCCATTGGCCTCGCCAGCCTTACCCTATTTTTTTACAACCTCCTTTCAGTCTGGACCAGCCTGAATAATAAAAGTATTGCTGTTCCAATAAACTGGATTCGGCTATTATCAGCCTTATATTCTATATCGGTAATTTCCTTTTTTTACATAACAACTTTTTTTAAGTGATTTACAATTTTCGAAACAAAATAATTTTTTTGCGCTATTGATTCTTTTCGTCCTTAAATCTCTGCTTCAGCAGTTCCGCGCCTTTTGACAGATCACCGCGGGCATCTGCCGCAAGTCTGTTCTCGCGCTGAATCTCATCGTAAACTTCCTTGCGATGAACTGAAATATTTCTAGGCGCCTTAATTCCAAGCTTTACCTGATCGTGCTGAACAGAGACAACAACAATCTCAATGTCATCGCCGATTATTATCGACTCATTCAAATGCCGAGCTAGAACGAGCATTACTTCTTCTCCGGAGGTTCGCCGTTTTTACCGAGTATGTAATGTCTGACTTTATGTTCTTGAGAAGAAGATATCATCTGCTTGCCTTGGCGGTTCTTTGCATTGAGCACTATCGGGGCCTGAAGATTAGCTGTCATTAATTTCGGATCGTCCGGTATAACTACAATCGCCAAAAGTACAGCTTCAGAAATTGAAGTCAATTCTATCGAAGATAATTCATTCTCGGAAAAATTTGGTACGTAATCTTGAGCAAATATGCGAGGATCAATAGTTATGAATGCAAGTTGAGGTTCATCCAATGATTGAAGCCACAAAAAAGGGCTTTCATCTCCGTGCGGTATCACGGCATAAGATTCATAAGTCTCGAATCCGAGTAAGCCATCTTTTATAGTTACAAGGTTCTTATCAGTGATCTCTACTTCTTTGCCGAACCTCGTCTTTATCAAACGCTTATTTTCTGAAGTTGTCATTGTGCGTAAATTACACGATTATCCGAGATAATTCAATAGGCTTAGTTTCAATACATCTGAAACAGCTCTCAATGCGGCGGTTTGAGTATTTTCCTGATTTCTCAATTCCGTAATTACTTCCGCTAAATCAACATCCTCGACATCGCTCAATAACTTCGTGTTGTTCGTAATTACCTCTTCAAGCCTCGATTTGCGTGTATCCAGAAGATTAGTTCTGACTCCCGCTTCGGTGCGGTAGACTTCAACCGAGTCCATTGCGCTGTCAATCTCGGGCAATAATGCATCTCTGGCATAACTGCTATCTCCTTCACGTAATTTGTCGCGTAAAGAAATTAATGTCGAAAAGATATCACCGCCGGATACGACTCCTGATGTCAATCCTAAATCCTTCACTATACTTCCTGAAGCATCTTCTATCGAAAATGGGCCGGGTTTGTCGCCTGAAATTTTAATAGCATAATTTTCTATAACATTCCCTGAAAGGTTTCTTCCGGAATTTTCAGGCGGCGTAGAAGTGATTCCCAAAATCTGCATGATGTTCGAATCTGAGCTTCCATTGTCTTCTATCTCTACTCCGCCGTTCAATCTCAAATACAATGGTTGAGTTGCTTCAGGCACATTTGGAATACCGTCTACCTTTTCTCCATTCGCATCGTAAACATCAGCGGTCACGCCGGTATTAGCCTGAAGAGAATTAATTCGATTCGCTAAAGTAAAAATTGTATCTTCATTCGTCACATTCATACTGGAACCATTAATTTTTATTGTTCCATTTTGGAAACCCACAAACTCTGTCGAAAAATTCTGAAGAGGAGTAGAAACTCCAGTAGTGCCTTGCATAGAACCTGATACTTCAGCTCTCACTCCGGCATCTCCATCGTTTATTGCCCTGGCTATATCGAGAAGACTGTCTCCCTCACCTGAAGTAGGATTTCCATCGAGATCATAATTTATTAATTTTCCGTTTATTCGCATCGAGCCTTCCATAACTCCGGAAGACGGCACAAAAGCGGCAGATATTTCCCGATCCGCATAATTCGATACGCTCGATCCATTCCAAGTCTGGTTCGTATTCTTCAAAATCATCGGGCCTTTTGAAAATATTCGTGAACCCGGCCACGTTATTGGTATCACGCCCTGCATCTCGACTCCGAGTTCTACATCGTCTCCCTGATACGAAACGGATTCGATCTCTCCAATTCCGTTACGTGCAGCGGTAAAAGCATCTTGATCAGTTTCTGCTCCGCCAAAAAGAGTCTTTCCACCAACTTTCGTATTTCCTGTTCGAAGCATTCCTTCCAACTGCTGATTAATTTCAGTAGCAATGAGAGCCATGTCGGCAGTAGTCATAGGCGCATTCACTGCCTGAAGCGTCAATGTCCTCACACGTTGTAGCTGTTCTACCACACTGCTCATCTGAGTCTCGGCTTCTCCGATCATGTGCGATGTGTTTTCTATGTTCCGAACCAACTGCTCGTCACGGCGTAATCGATTCTGCAATCTCTTCGAACGAGCCGCAACGTCAGGATCATCACTCGCCTTCTCAATCTTTTTTCCTGTTGATAACTGTCTCTGCAAATCTAAAAGTTTCTCCGAATTCAAACGAGTATAATCTTGAGAGTTCATTACCATTCTGCTAAAAGAAACTCTGTTCATCGGCCGAGCGCTATCAAAGTCTGAAGAACCTGATCCATCGTTGAGATGATTCTTGCCGCGGCTTCGAATCCGCGCTGATACTTGATCATATTAATCATCTCTTCATCGATGGATACGCCCTGTATCTCTTCGCGCCGCGACTTCAGCTGAGTTATCTGGGCATCTAGTGCCGTTTGTGACCGTTCCGCAGCGCCGGCTTCTACTCCGATTTCTCCCAACATGCCGATTACAAAATCGTTATATGTTCCTGTCCCGCCTTCCATCGTATTCGACTCGCGCAATGCGGCGAGAAGAATTGCATTTCCTCCGTCGCCAGGTCCGCGCGAAACATCTCCTACACCGTCGGGTGGCGCGCTGAGATCATCACCTTTCGCCGCCGCGATCGCATTTAAATTATTTTTTATTACACTCGAAATTTGTATTCTCGATGCGGCACTGTCTTTTGGCCTCAATGTCACAGTTCCTGAAAAGATCGAGGTCGGAGGATTTACATAACTCGGAGGCGGATACGCTTTGTCGGCATCGAGAATTCCGAGCCGCTCCAAAAAGTTTCCGCCGCTGTCCGCCATTGTCTCTATGACGTAATCCTTCCCGCGCATTGCATCGAGCTGTAATCTGTTTTCCGGTGTTATCGAAGCGTAAACTCCCGTGCCTGTCGAATTTATTCGAGCAACTATGTCCTCTAATGAATCTGTCGCTCCGTCATACGTAATTGAACGCCCGTTCAAAATAAAACTTCCTTTGCCGATAGGATTCAATTCAAAGTTTTCGGGCTGAGTTGTGCTTGAGTCTCCGTCTAGCGGCTTGTCTATCTCGGGAACGAATTCTGACCCGCGAATACTCCACGGCCTTGTCTCCCCTGTCTCACTCGAACCTAAATCGAAAAAGTTTACACCTGTGGTTCCATCGAGTCCAAACCCTGTTCTGTGAATCGTGTTGAATGACTGCGACAAAGTAATTGCCAGCTCGTCAAGATTTCCCATGATATCCGGCAAAACATTATCGCGAAGATCCGACCATGCTTTCAAAGTTCCGCTCGTGAAAGTCATTACGTCATTTGGACCGTTGCCGACCGCTAATTGAGGTAATTGGGAATTCGATGAATCATTCCTTATCGTGACGTCAAATGACTGCAGCCCCTGCACTATTACCTGTCCGCCAAGAAGAACAGTTAGAGATTCCGCCGGCCCTGAAACAGTCTGCACATTTCCGAATTCGGAAAGCTGTTCCAAAAGAACCTGCCTTCTGTCTTCGTAATCGTTCGTCGGCATTCCAGCTGAAGCCATCGCTCCAGCCTCTTCATTCAGCCGAGTAAATTCCTGCGAAATTGTATTTATCTTTGAAACCTTGTCGGAAACTTGAGCCGATAAATCTGATCGTATCTCTTCGAGTCCTGCAGATGCGGAGCGGATAAGATTTGTGAGTTCTTCACCGCGGGCTCTCACGACTGACCGAACTGTCAATGAGTCCGGCGCTCCGGCAAGATCGTTTATCGCTGAAAAGAAATCGTCCATGCTCTTCGCGATGTCTACCTCTCCGGTAAAAAGCGCCTCGACTCGATCCAATATGTTCTTGGTCTCTTCGCTCTCAGACTCCTGCCCCACTAAATCCCTTATGCGGCCGTTCAATACAAGGTCTCTAACGGATTCAATTCTTCCGATCGAAACACCGGTTCCTATCTGTGAAAAATAAACCGGTCCTTGAACGTCCGGCAAATTTATGGAAGCGTTGCTCTTAAAGTTTACAACCTTTCGAGCATAACCCTCAGTATTTGCATTCGCTAAATTCTGAGAAACAGTCTCCAGAGCGCGCTGATGCGCTTGGAGCGATGATTTGCCTATCGATAAAGCTAAAGTTCCATTCGACATTTACGCCGACCGATCCAGTAATTTTGAGCTAAATGGTTTCGCTTTTTCCGGGCCGTATCCGCCTGCTCGAGCATCGAGACTTTCAAGTATCTTAACTGTCTCTTCTATTATCTCAACATTAGCAGATAGAACTCCGCTTGCTTCAGCCGCTGACCTGGCAACTTCACTCACAAGCCTTCTCAATTCGTCAATTCCGGAAACATATTTGCCTTCTTTATCAAGTAAACTCAATTTGAAATTTGTCGGCTCTATACCAATCTTTTCTGCGGTCTTATGTACCAAATCAGTCATTTCTTCTTCGCGCCGCGATGCATCTGATTCAATAGTTATTAGCTCGGAAGTAATCTCTGAAATTTTGTCTCCGTCCTTCATTCGTCCCGCTTTAATGAGTTCATTTAATTTTTCGAGTATTCTCGTGTAAAGTGCCCGCTCTTCTCGCAAAAGAACTTCAAAGTTATTTAAATCTACGCTCATGCTTTTTCTTATCGACTTTTTTAAACTTTTTCTGAAGTAAAGAAATTGACTTTATATGTCAAATTCGTATCTTATTACTATTGAAATTTATTAGTTATCCCTAAAAAAGGAGTGAAGTGAAATGCCCATATATGAATATCTATGCCGTAAAGGGCATCACTTTGAAAAGATGCAATCCTTTGTGGCGAAACCTGTTTCTGTCTGTCCTAAATGCGGAGAAAAAGCTGAACGCAAAATATCACTATCTGCTTTTCATTTGAAAGGTTCCGGCTGGTTCTCTAAGGATTCTGCTAAGTCTGCAAAGTCTGAAAAAAAAGCATC
>PEWQ01000004.1:0-5771 GCA_002780065.1 Candidatus Hydrogenedentes bacterium CG07_land_8_20_14_0_80_42_17 | reverse complement strand
TGCCCCTACTTCTTTTTTTCCACTCTAGCTAGATCATCCTTCAAAGTTACCGTTTGATTGAAAACTAAATGCCCTGGAACACAATTTCTTGAATCGACGCAAAAATATCCCAACCTCATGAATTGATAACTTTCTCCAGGCTTTGCCGACGCCAGTTCTTTCTCGATTCTGCAGTCCTTCAAAATCTCCATCGAATCTGAATTTAAATTAAAAAGCAGATCTTGACCTTTCGGAAAATCGTACGGATTCGGAGTCAAAAACAACGGATTGTATAGCCTCGCTTCTGCGGATTCAGAATACTTTGCTGAGACCCAATGCAAAGTGCTCTTCACTTTTTTTCCTGAGGCAGACTGACCTCCGCGTGAGTCAGGATCAACAGTGCAAAGTAGCTCAACAATTTTTCCTGAAGAATCTTTCACTGCCTCATTGCATTTTATTATGTACGCATCCTTCAATCTGACCTCTCCACCCGGCATCAATCTAAAAAAATGTTTCGGCGGATTTTCTCTGAAATCGTCTTCTTCAATAAATATCTCTCTGCTGAAAATTAAATTTCGCGTGCCAGCTGACTCATCATCAGGATTGTTCTTCACCTCAAACTTGTCAATTTTATCTTCAGGATAATTTGTAAGAGTAATCTTCAATGGCTTTAAAACAGCCATACGCCTCTCTGCTCGCCTGTTTAAATCCTGCCTTGCGCAATGCTCCAAAAGAGCAAGCTCGACAATACTGTTAGTCTTTGCAACTCCGATACGTTCGCAAAAATCTCGTATCGATTCCGGAGTAAAGCCTCGCCTTCTCAAACCTGCAAGTGTAGGCATTCTTGGATCGTCCCAGCCGTCGACAACTCCGCGCTCAACTAGCTCTAACAGCCATCGCTTGCTCATCACAGTATGAGTCAAATTCAATCGCGCAAACTCTATCTGTTTAGGAAGGCGCTTCGACCCTGTTTCAACTCCTAATGATTCGAGAGTTCTCAAAAACCAATCGTATAGCGCCCGATTATTTTCGAATTCCAATGTGCAGATAGAATGAGTAATTCCCTCATTCCAGTCGCTCTGACCATGAGTCCAATCATAGGTCGGATATATGCACCATTTATCTCCGGTGCGATGATGCGTGACCCGTAAAATCCTGTACATTACCGGGTCGCGAAGAACCATGAACGAAGATTTCATGTCTATCTTTGCCCGCAAAGTTTTTGAACCGTCGGGAAATTCGCCGCTCTTCATCCGCTCGAATAAATCTAGATTCTCATCAATCGAACGATTTCTGTATGGGCTTTCAGTTCCAGGTTCAGTCAGAGTTCCTCGGGTCTTGCTTACCTCTTCAGGCGGCAAATCGCAAACGTACGCCTTCCCTGCTCTAATCAGAGCCTTCGCCCATTCGTAAAGCTTGTCGAAATAATTGGAAGCAAAATACAAGTGCTCGCTCCAATCAAATCCCAACCACTTTATATCCTCTTTTATTGACTCGATATATTTCGTATTCTCTTTGCTTGGATTTGTATCGTCGAATCGGAGATGACATCTCCCTGAATATTCCTTCGCAAGCCCAAAGTTTAAGCATATAGACTTTGCATGTCCAATATGGAGATAGCCATTCGGCTCCGGAGGAAACCGAGTTACAACCGCTGAGGCTCCGGCTTCTTTATCACGATCTATTATTTCGTGTATGAAGTTCCGCTTTGGTTCGTTCTTTAAAATCAATTCGTCTGAATTCATTTCTTACTCCTAGAGTGAGGAGTATATCACAAACAATTCTTGGAGTTAAATAACAAAAGACGGACCTGCAGAGAGCATCACCGCAGATCCGTCCCGTCTAATTACTAAGGAATTTTCTTTTCTTACAAACCCATAGAGTCAACGATACGGGTTGCAATCTCTTCAATGACTCTGTCATTTATTAGAGACCCATCTTCAATCTTTTGGCGAGCAGCAGCAACTTTTTCATATCTGACATCTTCAGAATCTTTTACTGCCTTTGTTACAGCCTCGCGTAAAGCGGAAAGACGGCGAGCATCAGAAATCTCAACTCTATCTGATTTCTTATCTGCGGCATCCGTGCCTGACTCCTTACGGATCTGGTTCGAATATGCAGACTGTATATTTGATAATGTTCCAATCTTGTCGATAACCATGACCCGGTACCTCCTTTTAGTAGTTCCTATTACCTATTATCGGCTTCTTCAATAATAACTTTAGCGTTTTTTCGAGTTAGATACAACAAATTTTACATTTCTTTTTGTTTCGATTCATTCAAATCTTCAATTTTTTTGATTATCATCCTGAATTCGTCTCCGGCTTTCGCCAATTCTACGCCGTCTTCCCCAAGCTCTGCCGCTTTCTTAACTAATCTGGCTCCCTCTTCTTCGATACTTTTTTTAATTTCACCGAGCGCAAAATTTTCTTGAGGAGTCACAGCGTTGAGTCCATCTGACGTCAGTTTATCGTATCTTTCACGCAATTCATCGTAAGGCTCCGCCGCAATATAAGTTCCAAGCACGGACGCAAATATGCAGAACAAAGGAACAATACCTGCTATCCATTTCTGCTCAGGAAAAATAATCATTATTGCGGCTCCGAGCACTCCAAGAAAAAGTCCGCCGATAGCCGACATGAAATATGAAGGGCCTGAGTTCTTTACAGAATCACTCATTCAAAAGCCTCCCGAAAATTTTATTAACCAATTGCGGATTTGCTTTTCCGCTCGTCTTCTTCATAACAGCTCCAACAAGAAATCCTATTGAATTTTTTTTACCAGCCCTGAACTGCTCAACCGGATTTGGATTCTCTGTCATCACTTCTCTGCAGATCTTCTCAATTGATGACTCATCGCTAATCTGAGTTAAACCTTGCGAAGCAACTATATCGCGCGGAGCCTTTCCTGTCGAAGCCATAACTGAAAAAATCTCCTTCGCTATCTTTCCTGAAATAGTTCCTTCATCAATAAGTTTAATCAGCTCGACAAAATCTTTCGGTTTAATCTTTGACGAATAAGATTCTCCTTCAGGAATCACTCTCAATAATTCCGTTAGCATCCAATTCGCAATAGCCTTTGCTCCAACCGAATATAATTTTACAGCCTCATCGAAATAATCTGCGAGATCTCTATGTTGAGTCAAAATGCCCGCATCTCTCTGAGTTAAACCATAATCTAATTCGAACCGCTTCGACCTCTCTTTCGGCATCTCAGGAAGTTTTTTTCGAATCGATTCGATGAAATCTTTTTCAAGAGTGAATACGACAAGATCAGGATCAGGAAAATATCTGTAATCGTGAGACTCTTCCTTTCCTCTCATGCTTCGAGTCGTACCTAGTCCTGCATCCCACAGCCTCGTCTCTTGAACTATCTTCTTCCCGGCATTCACTGCCTCGATCTGACGGTCTATCTCATGACGTAAAGCGTCCCGCACAGCCTTGAATGAATTCATGTTCTTGACTTCGACCTTCACTCCGAGTTTAGTTTCGCCAATAGGACGAATAGAAATGTTCGCGTCACAGCGGAGACTTCCCTCCTCCATGTTGCAATCGGACACTCCGCAATATTCCAATATCTGTTTAAGATTCGTAAGGTATTCGTGCGCATCATCAGGAGTTTTTATTTCAGGTTCGGAAACTATTTCTATCAGCGGAGCGCCGGCGCGGTTCAAATCGACGCGCGTATATTCAGACTCGTCCAGATTCTCCGCAGTATGCAAAAGTTTTCCAGCGTCTTCTTCCATGTGTATTCGAGTAAGAGCTATCGTTCTTCCGTTAGAAAGTTTCACTCCGCCGCCAATCGAGAGCGGCATATCGAATTGTGAAATCTGATAATTCTTCGGAAGATCAGGATAGAAATAATTTTTGCGATCGAACTTCATTCGTGAAGAAATATTTCCGCTCAAAGCCAGAGCTGCGAGCGTTGCTAATTCCAAAGCATGTCTATTCAATACCGGCAAAGATCCGGGCAGAGCAAGGCAGACCGGGCATACGTTTGTGTTCGGTTCGTCTCCGAATCGATTCGGGCATGAGCAGAAGATCTTTGTCTTCGTCTTCAGATGAACATGCACCTCGAGCCCGATGACCGGCTCGTAACTATTCCTGCTCATTCGTCAAACTCCCGCGGTCGCCGCAAATGCCAGTCAGTTATTCTCTGATAAGCATCAGCTGCTTTGAGAATTTCGGACTCTGCAAACGGTTTACCGATCATCTGAAGACCGATCGGCAGATTTTCTTTCGAGAATCCGCATGGAATAGAAATTGCCGGAAGGCCGGCGAGATTTGCAGATATCGTATAAATATCCTGTAAATACATTGTCAGAGGATCACTTAAATTTTCTCCTAGTTTGAAAGCCGTTGTCGGAGTAGTCGGCGCCGCTATAATGTCAAACTTCTCGAAAGCGGAGATAAAATCTCGCTGAATAAGAGTTCTCACCTGCAGAGCTTTTTTGTAAAAGGCATCGTAATAGCCTGCGGAGAGCGCATAGGTGCCGAGCATTATCCTTCGTTTTACTTCAGCACCGAAGCCTGTTCCGCGAGTCTTCTCATAAGTCGGAATGAGAGCTCCGTCTTCAACGCGCAGTCCGTATCTCATACCATCAAAGCGCGCCAGATTGGAAGAGGCTTCCGCAGTTGCGACAAGATAATAAACCGCAACTGCATATTTCGAATGAGGAAGCGATACCTCTTCAACTACAGCTCCTTCTTTTTCCAAATCCGTCACAGCTTTTTTTACAGCCGATTCAACTTCATCAGAAAGTCCTGTAGAAAAATATTCCTTCGGCAATCCAATCTTCAATCCTTTTATATTTCCCGTCAGTTGCGCCGAAAAATCCGGAAGGTCGACATTTGCCGATGTGGAATCTTTTTGATCATGACCGGATATTATTGAAAGAAGCAGAGCCGCATCCTCAGCGGTTCGAGTAAAAGTGCCGATTTGATCCAGAGACGATGCAAACGCAATAAGCCCGTATCTCGATACCCTGCCGTAAGTAGGCTTCAGACCTGTTACTCCGCAAAATGAAGCAGGCTGACGAATCGAGCCGCCTGTGTCCGAACCAAGAGCGGCAGGCACAAGTCCCGCGGCAACGCTGGCGGCAGATCCTCCGCTCGAACCGCCGGGAACACAATCGAGATTCCATGGATTACGAACAGGCGAAAACGCAGAATATTCGTTCGACGACCCCATCGCAAATTCGTCCATGTTGAGTTTGCCCGGGAACCATGCGCCGCTCGAGCGTAGTCGGCTTACAACATGAGCATCATAAGGAGGAATATATCCTTTGAGAATTTTCGAAGCGCATGTCGTCGGCATATCTTTTGTGACGAGATTATCCTTCAAGCCGATTGGTATTCCCTTTAGGCTTCCATCTTCAAATGAATCGCTTGGATTCAGAAATAAAAATGCTCCGAGCTTTTGATTAAATTTTTCGATTCGAGATTTATAATGATCGATCACTTCTTGCGAAGAAAAATCGCCGGCAGAAATTCCTTTTAGCAAAAATCGCAAGGGCGAACATACGTGTTCGCCATTATTGTAAGGATTCAAAATTTTGCCTCCTCACAACGAACAATAATTTTCATCGGTTTTCCAATTGGCAGGATTGCAGATAGAATATTCCCTTATTTTGTTTAAATCCTTTTCGTTTCGAATGATGTGTTCATAATAATTGCGTTGCCAAAATTTTTTATCAAATGGTATCCAATTATTTTTTTTTACATTTTTGATATAATCATTTGTTGTCATCGTTTTAAACCATTGAATAATTCGCTGTAGGGGCGAACCTGTGT
>PEWQ01000149.1:617-6093 GCA_002780065.1 Candidatus Hydrogenedentes bacterium CG07_land_8_20_14_0_80_42_17 | reverse complement strand
TGAGGGACCAATAAGAAGAATGTTCTCTCCTTTCGAAATTTTTAATTCTGGAATTGAGAGGATTCTGCGAGGCTTATTGTTTACAAAATATTCAACGGAAAGATTTTCAATTTCTACCGGATGCGGCGAGTTCGAGATCATATCGAGAATTATACGTCTAAGAATATGTGAAAGCAATTTGCACCTTCAATTATTTCACACGTTTAATAGACGTGCCCACAAGATGGACAGGATAAATGAGGTTGCCAATATTTAGCCATGCACCCCTTCATTCATATCTCAGAGCTTCTACAGGATCGAGCTTCGAAGCGATGCGTGCGGGCCAGACTCCAAAGATAAGCCCGATTCCTGCAGACGTGCCGACCGCTAGAACAATCGAGTAAAGAGGAACTATCGTAACCCAATTCGCAAGTTTTGAAATTAATATTGCAATTCCGTAGCCCATGCCTATTCCGAGCATTCCGCCGATTACCGACACTACAGTCGCTTCAATTAAAAACTGCGTCAGAATATCTTTGTCTTTTGCTCCAACTGCTTTTCGGATGCCAATCTCTTTTGTTCGCTCCCGCACTGACACCAGCATTATATTCATGATTCCGATGCCTCCGACAAGAAGCGAAACCGCAGCAACGCCTCCAAGTAAGGCTGTAAATGTTCCTGTCACTTCGCTCATTCTCTGAAGCATTTCTGTCTGACTTCTTACATTGAAGTCTGACTCTGCATCTTCTCTCAGTCTGTGCCTTGTTCTCAATAATTCTTTGATCTCTTTCTGCGTCTCCTCCATATTTTTTTCATCATCGAGCTGAACCCCGATATTTGTAACGTATTTCATTCCGAAAAGATTTTTTTGGGCAACAGATATTGGAACGATTATTTGCTGATCCGGATTCGACCAGCCCGCTTCGCCTTTCGCTTTCAAGACGCCAATTACTTCGAAAGAAATTCCTTTGATTTGAATTCTTTCTCCTACTGGCGGCGCGTCTGCAAAAAGTTCAGTAGCAGCTTCGGCACCAAGAACTGCTACTCGCCGCCTTGCCATTACATCTCTCTCTGAAATGAAATCACCTTCATTTATTTCAAACGACCTGACGCTCATATAAGAATGAGTTGTTCCGACTATGCCGGTATTGAAATTGTTAGAGAGGTATTTTGCCTGAGCATTTTTTGACACTTCAGGAGCTATGGCGACTACATTCGAAATTCCTAAAATTGCATCGGCATCTTCGAGCAGCAGGGTTTCAACTGCTCCGCCTCTTACAGGACCGTGCTGGTCTGCGCCAGGTCTAACCCATAGAAGATTTGTTCCCATAGATTTTATCGAATCCTCTACGCTTTTTCTTGCGCCTTCTCCGAGCGCAATCATTGCTAAAACTGATCCGACTCCGATGACTACTCCGAGCATCGTAAGAAAAGTGCGCAGTCTATTCGCTATTAAAGATCGGACTGCTGACCGAAGAATATCCCAAAATATCATCGGCTTTCACCACGGCCTAACTCGCTGGCCGCCGCCTTCTTCAATATGCTGTCTTTTTCTATCTTTCCGTCGCGCATAGAAATTAATCTTTGAGCTCTGCTCGCTACATCAAGTTCATGAGTGACCATGATTATGGTCATTCCATCTTTATTTAAACTCTCTACAATTTCGAGTATCTCTTCTCCGGTCGCAGTATCCAATGCGCCTGTAGGCTCGTCCGCAAGAAGTATGTCCGGATTCATTACCAGCGCTCTTGCGATAGCTACTCGCTGCTTCTGCCCGCCTGAAAGCTGGCTCGGCAGATGATCCTTTCGGCCAATCATTCCTAGTCTTTCCAATGCTGTGAGTGCTTTCCTTCTGTGCTCTCTGTCGCCGGCATACAGCAGAGGCAGTTCTACATTCTCGATTGCAGTTTCTCTGGGAAGTAGATGAAATGCTTGAAAGACAAATCCTATTCGCCTGTTTCTCACTGAGGCGAGCATGCCCTGATCGAAAGAAGAAACTTCTTCATCCATCAAAAAATATTTTCCCGATGTAGGTTTGTCCAGACAGCCAAGTATATGCATCAGGGTCGATTTGCCTGAACCGGATGGCCCCATTATAGAAACCCATTCTCCTGATGTTACGGTTAATGCTACATCGGAAACAGCGAGAACTGAAACTGATTTGTCGCCGAGATCATAAATCTTTGAAAGATTTTTTATCTCGATTACTTTTTTTTATTCATCTCTTTTTCAGCGTTTAGGCCTGCCCACTGATAAGATACTCTGCGCTCCGTCATTTTTTTCGGGTTCAGGTATTATGACTTCGTCGCCCTCAGAGAGTCCACTTAGAATGACTGCATTAATTCCGTCAGAAATTCCAATGGTGATTTCGCGAGTTTCACCTGAAACTAATGTGACTGTCCCTTTTCGATTCGGCTGTTCATTAACATTTTCTGATGCCGGCCGCCGAGCTCCTGAGTTCTGACGCCTTTCAAATTTGATGGCTTTTAAAGGAATCTGCAGAGCGTCATCTATTTTATGCGAGATTATTTCTATGTCTGAGCTCATTCCCGGCAGAAGGAGATTTGCATCCTTATCTGTCACTTCAATCTTTACATCAAAAGTTACTACATTAGCGTCGTTTACTCCGAGCGGTGTTATTCTTGAAACTCGGCCCGAAAAGTTTTTTTTCTGGAATGCATCGACCTTTATTCGCGCTTCGTCTCCGATCTTAATTCTGCCGATATCTGCTTCGTCAATTTTTGCGAGCACGTAAAGGCTTGAAAGGTCTGCAAGCGTCATGAGTGTAGAACCTCCGCCTACATTGGTTATGCCCGATGATACGATCGCACCTTTTTCAGCAGTAACATTGAGAACAGTACCTGATATTGGAGCGGAGATTATAGTCTCTTTTAGCCGCTTGCGCGCCTCAGAGATTGACAGCGAGGCTTTTTGCAGATCAGAGCCCGCAGACCTTTTCAATGCGGCGCGTTCTTCGATAGTTCGAGATGAAACTTCAAGAGTTGTATTAGCACTCTGAAGCTCTTCAGCAGAGACCAGCCCCTTTTCAAAAGCATCTTTCCTTCGCGAATATTTGTCTCTCAATTCTGCTCGGCTTGAAATTGATGACGCCAGCGACGCTTCTGTCTGAGCTAGTTTAGACCTTGCGGAAAAGAGCGTTGCTTCTGCTATGCTTAAGTTCCGCTCTTCGTCTTCAGGATCGAGCTTTATCAGAATATCGCCTTTAGAAACTGTATCTCCGGCTTCAACATTTACTTCAACTACTTCGCCGGATGCTCGCGATTTTAATTCTACTGAAATCTCAGGCTGAATTTCACCGGTGGCTCCGACACTGATTTCAAACCTATCCTTAAATACCTTTGCAGTTTCGATGGGCTTTGTTTCTTTGCTTGTAGATTTAAAATAGTAAATTCCTCCGGCTATGAATAACGCGGCAACGACAAGAATTAAAAATAGTTTTGCTCTCTTCACTCTTCACTCTCTCTTATCTTTTCAGTATTTCCGATTGCAGACATTAATTTTGCATAGGCTTCTGCTAATCCGTAAAGCGATTTTAATTCGGTGAGTTTAGCCTGAGTAGCGTCTTCTTCTGCATCTAAAACGCGCAGAGTATCGCTCAACCCAAGTTCGTACTTGTCATATTCACCGCGAAGTCGTTCGTCTGCCAGCATTTGGGATTGGCGTGCATAATACAGCCGCTCTTGACCTTGCATAAGCCCGCGGTATTGAGACCTGACTTCCTGCCTGATTTTATTCTCCGCATCTTGAAGCGCAAGTTTAGCCTGCTCAAGTTCTATTAAAGCTTTTTTGTGTTTAGCGCGGTCAGATCTGTTACCGATAGGCACAGTAAAAACCAGACCGGCTGACCATGACGGCTCATCATTATTTAAAAGATTGTCGAATGAATTGCTGAAATTTCCGGCGCGCCCTCCGGTCCCTATCGAACCTGTAGCGTCGAGGGAAGGCAAAAGAGAATTTCGGCTTGCACCAAGCAGAATTTCCGATTTTTCGAGTTCTGCTTTTTTTGCAATGAGATCTTTTCGGATTTCCAACGCTCTTGATTCCAATTCTTCCAAAGAAATATTTTCAAGAGTTTCTTTCGGTTTGGAGACTGCTGTAGGCAGAGCCGCAATGGCAGGAGCACTAGCGCCGTGGATTAGAAACAATAGAGTCTCAGCGGCGTTTTGACGAGCAGTTACTGCGGTTATCAAGCTTTCTTCTCGGCTCGCAACTCCGCTTCGAGCCGTTGTGACTTCGAGATTGGAAATTAGACCGCGTTCGGCTTTGCCTTCGTTCTTTCTCAATAGCTCGAGCGCAATTTCAAGTGAATGCAGTGCTGTCTTCTCAACTGCTTCCGCTTCAGCAAGCGCCCAGTACGCGTTCGCAATATTTAGATCGGTCTCTTCCTGCAGACGCCTGGCGTTTGCAATGGATGAGGCTAAAGTTTGTGTTCCAGCGTCGACTGATGAATACGTCGCGCGCCTTCCGAATCCTTCGAGCAGAGGCTGTGTTAAAGTTAAATCTGCTTCGGATGTATTCAGAGGATTCAACGATGAAGATGATGAATAAGTTTGAGAAGAAGAAGTTCGGGAACCTGACAGAGAAATATCATACGAGGTTCCAATAGGCAACTTCTGCGAGACTGAGGTTTTCCAGTCAAATCCTTTTTCATCGGTAAATTTGTTTGAAGACGTGTTAGTGGTTCTCTGACTGTTCTCTTCAAGTGATGCGCTAAGAGACGGATCAAATTCGGATTTGAGCGATTCAAGAGCTGAGCGTGATAAATCCGGAGACAGCTCGCCATACAAAAGCGATAAATTATTTCTGCGGGCGATATCGATCGCATCTTTTAGCGAAATAGAAAATGTTTTTTGATTGGATAAAAGTTCAGATATTTTTGTGAGACTTTTAGAAATATTTGTTTCAGATCTGAATGAGGATGAAATTAGAGGGGAGACTGCTGTTGTTTCTAAAGTAGAATGTTGCATTGAAGCGGAAGATTCGGCAGAACTGTTTGATTCGGGTTTTTGAATTTGGGAAGAATCGGCAGAGTCCTTTATTTCAATGTTTTCTCCTGCCGTGATTTTGTAAGGAGCTTGCAGATTGTTCCATTCTGCAATTTCTTTAAATCTGTTTCCATTTCCTAACTCTCGTTCTGCTATCTTCCACAGCGTGTCGCCGGGCTGAACAATTATCATTCGAGCATAGATAGGCAGAGCGAAAAATAATATCAGGCATAAAGTTTTCAATAATTTCGAATGCATAGTCAATAACTCTATTACATTTGACTCAAAACGTGAAAAAAGGTTTACTTGTTTAAAGTTAAAAATTTTTTCAGTTGAGTTAAAATCCAGTGAAGTATCAGCCGGCTGGAGGCACGTGCGCCTTTCATACTTTCATCTGGAGGCACGTGCGCTACGCGTCAATGGACGCCCCGCACGTGCAGAATAAGCATGATAAATTCGTGGAGCGTGATGCAATAACGTTTGAATGGTAG
>PEWQ01000149.1:384-566 GCA_002780065.1 Candidatus Hydrogenedentes bacterium CG07_land_8_20_14_0_80_42_17 | reverse complement strand
AATGAATAAAGAAGTATAAATTTTTTTACAGTTCAGATAGTGAGGAAAAAGGTAATGATAAAAAATAACTTTTTTTGTTGGGGTGGAGTGCAATTTAGCGAGATAAACAAATCTTGAATTTAATTTCTACGTACTTTGTGAACAGTGGTTCAGAGAGAAAATCAATTTCCAAACCGACCTCC
>PEWQ01000149.1:0-362 GCA_002780065.1 Candidatus Hydrogenedentes bacterium CG07_land_8_20_14_0_80_42_17 | reverse complement strand
GGCATTGCATTGCTTTGCCGCATATCCCTCTCAAGGAGATCACATATGACTGATAAGCCTCAATCTGCCCTCTACTATCCATCAATTGAATTCACCGACCCACGGTGGCTTTGGGCATCCGCTTTGGTGTGGGATCGCATATATCGAATTGTTCCGAAGGACTACACGCCGGATGATTCCGATAACGTCAAGAGACTCGCCGAAACGGGTGAGATCGGCATTGCCATTAATCCAGAGGAATATGCGAAGCCTGTTGCTGATGAATTTATCAAAAAGCTACCTAGCGGGAAATGGGAAGCCGCCGCGTTAGAGCGAAATATGGACGATGACTATGCGCGTCTGCACCGCGGGAAGGTCGATGT
>PEWQ01000047.1 GCA_002780065.1 Candidatus Hydrogenedentes bacterium CG07_land_8_20_14_0_80_42_17 | reverse complement strand
TCCCGGCGATCCGGGCGCTATTGGTCCAACAGGTTTGAGAGAAGCTGACTGCGCACTTACAATCGGTGCGCGCGTCAGAGACCTCTTGACGGCTCAGGGCGCGACTGTTTACATGACACGCGCCAGTGATGTCTTCGTTTCGCTCAGCGGCAGAACCAATCTCGCCAATTCACTCGCAGTGGACAGATTCGTTTCTATCCATCAAAACGCTAGTTCCAGCCAATCCGCCAATTACACTGGAAGTCATGTTTACACCTCTGCATCGCAAAATTCAAAAGACCTCGCATCGAAGACAGTGAATGAACTAGATCTCTATCACAAGATTGGAGTCGTATCGACTAACATCGGAATTCGCGGAGTTCATGCCGACAATTTCCATGTAGTTCGCGAAACAAATATGCCTGCTCAGCTCGTCGAAAACTCTTTCATATCAAATCCAACGGAAGAGCAGAAGTTGAAGAACATATCTCATCTCAATTCTTCAGCCGATGCAATCTTCAAAGGCATTATGACTCATCTTGGAAAAACCGTTCCTTCCGACGCAGTGCCTCCGGTAATTTCTCATTCGGCTGTTTCTCAAGCTCAAGAAGGTTCCGCTCTTCAAATATCCGCGACGATAACAGATGCCTCTGGAATCAGCTCCGCAAAACTTTATTATCGCGCCAGAGGAACATCAGTTTGGACCTCGGTCACAATGGTGAAAGGCGCCGGCGAAATTTATTCAGCAACTATTCCTTCATCCATCGTCACTCCAAGCGGAGTCGAATATTACATTGAAGCGAGCGATGCATTTAGTCCCTCGAATCTTGGGCGGTTGCCTTCCGGTTCTCCCGTGTCGCCGTTTATTGTAAATGTCACAGCCTCGCCAAAGACAGGAACTCTGCAGGGAATCGTCTCTGATCAAACAACCGGAGCAAAAATTTCCGGAGCCGAAGCTGTTATTTCTCCCGGCGGACAAAAGGTTTACTCATCAGCAACAGGGCTTTATGTATTCTCGAATCTCACTCCTGGTCAATACACGGTCTCAGTTACTAAGTCCGGCTATTCATCCAATTCAGGTGTAAGAAACGTTGAAGCCGGTTCAACTTGGTGGAACTCAATTGCGATTTCTAAGCTTCCCGCGGGGCCTCAAGCTGGAGATATAGTAGTAAACGAAATCATGTGGGACGGCTACGAGTATATCGAGCTTTACAATCGAACATCGAATGATATTTCAATTGCAAACTGGAGAATCACTGCCGGAACAGGTGCTACAACCGACAGAGTTCAAGTTATCATAAACAGTCCGGCCATCATAAAAGCAAAAGGATATTACGTTGCGGCAGATGCCGGAGCACTAACAGGAATCACAGTTGACGAGATTGACGCTCAGACTTGGAAGCAAAGCGGGCAGATCGTAACTTTATGGACTGGAAGTCCGACAAATTCCTCATCTCAAATTATCGACAGAATTGGTTCAACAAGCGCATGGTTTGGCGGCAAGAACACAACGAAAGGAATTTCTATGGAGCGGAAGAAACCCGAGCTAGCAGGCACTGAGCCAAATTCATGGCAGACATCGAACGGCAAAGTCGGTAGCAGAGAAGGCACTGCAGGCGCAGGCAATTCATCCGGGTTGATTACGCAAGCTCTTGTTAGAAAAGCCGCTTCATTCATGCTTGCAGCATCCTCGATTCTGCCTTCACAAACTCCGATAATTGCGGCACCGATTTCTCCTCAAACTATTTCCGCATCTCTAATGCCGATGCTCGTCGCGGCAAGTTCTTATGAAGGTTCAGAAAGATTTGTCACAATCGAGGGTCCGACTTTAGTCTCTCCCGGTTCAGTCCATACTTTTACAGCCAACGCATTTGAAGGCGATAAACTTTTAACTTCAGTTAGATTCGATGTCGAATTTGGAAACGAGCCGTCAGTCACGGTGACAAAAGCTGTCACTGTAAATACCTCAAAAGGAAAAGAGACATTAGAAGGTTCGCTTGTTGTAAGTGTAGAGCGTCAAACCGGAGTTATCTCCGCATCGCTAAACCAGAGCAACGGGCAGAGCAGATATGAATCTGAACTTTCCACGATGATTCGAAACGCATCATCGTCCGTCAAAGTAGCAATTTACGCGCTTGACTCAAGAATGGATATCGACGCTTTAATCTACGCCGCAGAAAATCTCGGTCCCGAGAACGTTCAAATAGTTATGGACGGTTCGAACTACAGTAGCTCTCTTTATTCTCCATACGCAAAAGAGCTTGAAGCCGCGGGAATAACAATCGTAAAAAGCGATCAATCCGGCAATGCGCTCATGCACGACAAATTTGCGATAATCGACGAAAGAACTGTCTGGGTCGGTTCAGCAAACATGACGGTAAAAGACTCTTACAATAATGCGAATAACGCCCTCGTGATCCGGTCCAACGAACTCGCCTCTGCGTATCTTTCCGAATTCAACAGAATGTGGAGTGGAAAATTTTCGACGGCCAAAGGCGGCGGAATAAGCGCACAAACCACTATTAGATTGCCTTCCGACATCGTAGACATAAACAAAGCTAGAGCGTCAACGTTTGCGAAGCTTTCAGGAGTATCGGAAGAACTTGCAGCCAACATTATTTCCGAGCGAAAGAAGAATGGACCGTTCACAGTAATTGAGGATCTTCTTCAGGTTCCTGGAATGGACGCGGCAATATTCAATGCAATAAGAAATCGCATTGCAGTCGATCCTGTGAAGAGCACTATAGAAGCAGAGGTTTATTTTTCTCCAAGCGGTGAAATCAAAAACCGCATTATCGAAGCGATCGACGGAGCTCAGACGGAGATTGCATTTGCTATCTTCACTTTCACTGACCCTGATATTGCATCTGCTCTCGAGCGCGCCAAAGACCGTGGAGTCAAAGTACGCGGGGTTGCCGACGCATGGCAGGCTCTTTCAGAATTGTCTCAAGTCAGTTCTTTGAGAGACAAAGGCATCGACGTAAAGAAAGACGGAGCAAGCGGTTTGATGCACAACAAATTTATGGTTGTGGATCCGGCATCGAGTAAACCGACATTAATAACAGGCTCCGCAAACTGGACATATTCGTCATCATTCCGCAATGATGAAAATTTGCTGGTTTTGAAAGCGTCAAAACTTGCATCCGAGTATATGTCTGCATTCGAATCATATTACAGTCAAGGCAAGTAGGGACATGGCATTGCGTAGGGACATGGCATTGCGTATGGGCATGGCATTGCGTATGGGCATGGCATTGCGTATGGGCATGTCATTGCGTATGGACATGTCATTGCGTATGGACATGGCATTGCGTAGGGACATGGCATTGCGTAGGGACATGGCATTGCCATGTCCCTACTAATTTCTATGTCAAAAATCATCAAAATTGGAATTGCCGGAAGAATGCGGACCGGAAAGACGACTGTAGCGAAATATCTTGTAGAGCGATATGGTTTTTTTGTCACCGGATTTGCAGAGTCAATTAAAGATATAGCTCGTCAAGTTGGATGGGATGGAAATAAAGACGAACGTGGAAGAACTCTATTGCAGGAATTAGGAACAGTAGTCAGACGTTACAATGCTAGTTTCTGGATTGACAAAACACTTACAGAACTTCCAGCCGGCCGAAATATTGTAATAGACGATATGAGAATGGTTCTGGAGCATGAGCGGCTATGCGATGCCGGATTTAAAACTCTGATGATAAAAAGAAATTCCGACCTCATCAAAGACGCTACTCCGGCTAATATCGGGCACATCACGGAGGTTGAAGTCGATCTGATAAAGAGTCCTTGGTTAACTATAGAAAACAATTCCTCTATTGAAGATCTGCATAAAAAAATCGACAATTTGATGCTCAAGCTCAAAGCAACAAAGTAATAAGTAAAACACTTTTTTCAGTTTTTGTTTCTTGTCAGCATTTTTTCAACTTGACTTATTTATTATTTTGGAATATTTTTTTGCTATGGAAATAAAAATTGAAGATTTGGTAAATAAAGTTGGTCTCAAATATGCTTTGGCTAGTCTAATTGCCAAGCGTGCTCATGAAATCAAAGGTGGAGACAAAATACTCGTAGAAGATGTTTCTGGAACAGCTGAAGTTATCGCTTTACGTGAGCTTTATGAAAATAAATTGATACCAAAACTTGACTCACCTGCGGCGGCTAAAACTCCAAAAGAATAATCCGTCACGTTCTGCTAAATACGAATATGAATAAGAATATTAAAATCATATTGGGTGTTTCAGGTTCTATAGCCGCGTACAAAGCTCCCGAAATTGTCAGACGCTTGCGCGAAAAAGGCTGTTCGGTAAAAACTGCCATGACATCTGCGGCGACTCGATTCATTGCGCCTCTGACTTTTCAAGCTCTAACGGAACAGAATGTCTATCTCGACTCAGTTTCCATTCCTACATCATTCGGAGAAAAAGATTCAAATAAAATTACACACACGGACATGACAGGAGAAGCGGACGCAATGCTCATTGCTCCGGCAACTGCGGACATCATTGCAAAAATAGCTCACGGTTTTGCAGATGATCCAGTTTCTGTTTCTGCGCTTTGCCTAAAAAAAAGCACTCCTCTTATTATAGCGCCCGCCATGAATCCCCGAATGTGGGAAGCTGAAGCCACACAAAAAAACATCGAGGTTCTTCGTTCCCGAAAAGTGATCTTTATCGGCCCTGAAGAAGGCGAAATGGCGTGCGGAGACTTCGGATTCGGCAGGATGAGCGAGCCTGAAAAAATCGTTTCTGTAACCATGCGGGCTCTATCGCAATCTATCCTTAAACAAAAGCCATTGAAGGTATTGATACTTTCAGGGCCGACTCGAGAGAGCATCGACGATGTTCGTTTCATATCAAACGGATCGTCGGGAAGAATGGGAGCAGCTCTGGCAGAAACAATCTTCGAAAGCGGGCACGATGTATCTGTCATTACCGGCCCGGCGATGATTCAGCCGCCGCAATGGGTCGAGACAATTCATATCGAAAGTGCGCAGGAAATGTTAGATGCCGCCCGAACTAGAGATTTTGACATTCTCATCTCCCCTGCCGCTATCAGCGACTTTAAGCCTTCTAAAAAAATGAGCGGAAAAAAATCCAAAACGGAAATTTTAACATTAGAACTTATCTCTACTCCGGATGTCTTTGCAACTCTGATCGCCGAAAAAAGAAAAAATAATCCTCCAATAAAAGGAATATCATTTTCCGCCGAAGAAAGTTTTGATGATTTAGAACGGGCAATTACCAAAGCAAAAGCAAAAGGTGCGGATGGAGTAGTTGTCAATTCAGCAAAAGAATCAATGGGTTCGGAAACTGCAAAAATTAAATTTATAAATTTGGATTCGAATAATGTAATCGAATTCGAGTCACTTCCTAAAAAAATTGCAGCGAAAAATATTTGGAACATAATTTTAAAAATGTGATTTGAAAATTAATTCTACTTCAGCTAAAATATGCCTATGATAGATGATAAAGAAAAAGAACTGATCGAAGCCGTAAAAACGGCGCGCGAATTCGGCGATCTCAAAGAGAACGCCGAATACCATGCCGCTCGTGAAGCTCTGGCTTTGTATCGTTCATACAAACAAGCCAATGAAGATGCTGAGAAAGCGAAAAAAATTGCCGAGAAGAAGATGAGTGATGAGAAGAAGGAAGCAATCCAACAATTACTCGATTCAGGAATGACAATGGAAGAGATCCAAGCAACCATGCCCTGGATGTTGGAGTAAGATAGTCAGCCGATGGTTTAATGGTAAGACCACGCCGAAAAAATCCAGCAGTATCATATTGAAAAATTTTGCACCGAGCGAGTTGGTTGAAGCAAATAGGCGGGTATATGAAATTCACAGAAAATGAAACCACTGAATTCAAAAAGTCAACATCAGAACTAAAAGAAGCGGTTATTTCTTTAGGGGCTATGTTGAATAAACATTGTAAAGGTACTGTTTATTTCGGGATTGATGACAATGGGCGTATCTTGGGACAGCAGATTGGCAAGTCAACGATAAAGGATATTTCAAAAGACAGGTAAAAGTGAGGGATTAAGTGAGG
>PEWQ01000104.1 GCA_002780065.1 Candidatus Hydrogenedentes bacterium CG07_land_8_20_14_0_80_42_17 | reverse complement strand
GAAAATGAAAATTGGAAAAATAAAATTTTCAATTTGCACTTTTCAATTTGCAATTTCCACTTTTCAATTTGCAATTTTCAAGAATGATCCCATCTACACCCTCAGCCATCATAACGAACTGCAACTAAAGTCACATCATCCTGAAGTTTTTCAGTTCCGGCAAATTCTTGAGCTCGTTTTACAATCTGTTCCGCAAGAAGCTGAGGCTGAAGGTGTTCGTCTTCTTTAAGCCACTCCAATAATCCATCCAATTTCAGTTGACGATTGTTTTTGTCAAAAATTTCTATGAGTCCATCCGTAAACAATACCAATATGTCTCCGTGCTCGAGTTTAACTGAATGCTGAGTGTAAGCAGACTCGCCAAAAGTTTCCGGATCAAATGCGGCCAGCGCATAACCGCTTCCGCGATCCAAAAGAATCGGAGTCTTTCCCTGCCTCAAAATAACGCCAGGATCATTAGACGCCTTAGAATAAATCAATTCGCCTTTGTCAGAGTCAATAACCGTATAGAAAGCGCTGACAAAATTATCCTGAGGAAAATCTTTTGAAAGAGTTTTATTCAAGACAGACATGCATTCTGCGGGATGAAATACAGAACGAAAAATTTCATTTGCGCGCAGTTTAAACATTGTCATAAGCAGAGCCGCAGGGACTCCCTTTCCAGTTATATCTCCGACAACTATTCCAACACGATTCGGTTCTCGAAACTGAATGAAGTCGTAATAGTCTCCTCCAATCTCGCCTGCAGGCATATAAACTGTTCCGAATTTCAATTTATTCGTACGTGGATATTTTGAAGGCAATATGTCGCTGATTATTACCTTTGCAAGCTGAAGCTCCTGCCGAAGCCTCTCGTCGCGTTTTTCAAGCTCTTCGAGCTGTTTCGCATTTTCTTCTTCCAATTCGTAAGTTCTAACTGCGCGATCGATTGTCTCAAACATAAGTTCAGGATCGATCGGTTTTGTTATGTAATCGAACGCTCCGAGTCTCAATGACTTAACTGCCAGCTCAAATTCAGGAGCGCCGGTAATCATAATCACTTTCAGTTGAGGAAATTTTTTTCTTACTTCAGATAAAATACTGATTCCGTCGATATCTCTCAAAACAATATCGCATATTAAAATTTGGGGAGTATCTTTTGTCAACGATTCAAGCGCTTCTTTTCCGCTTTCGAATTCTCTGACAGTATGTCCTCCAACCTTCAACATTTTACTTAGCCACTTGAGCTGAAGGGAATCATCATCTACAACAACAATTTGATTTTTTTCGTTCATGATTACTCCTCCCCTTTCAATTTCAGGTTTCGTTCTTCAACTCTAGCTCGAACGCCTCTAATCAGTTCCCTCATATTCGGCAAATTCTTTCCTGCTGAAGTTCCCCTCCTAAAAGGCTCAGCAAGCATAGCAGATATCTCCAATTCTCTCCCCTTCAAAAAATCAACCGTCATCGAAGTTCTGTATGCGTTCATGCTCCGCGTCACAGAAAAATTCTTTTCTATTAATTGCGAATCCAATTTTACTCCGTCCGATTCTGCAGATTCTATCACCTCGCTCATTAGTCTTTCGGCGAATTTCGTCTTTTCAGAATCGGCAAGAATATCGGCCGTCGTTATTCCTCCATAATAAACCGAAAGCCCGTTGAAAGCGACATTCCAGATAAGTTTTGCCCACTTAATCTCGATGCCGCGAGGATTTACAAGCGCGTTTACACCGCAATTTTTAAAAATAGATGCAACTTTCTCCAATATCGAATTGTCTTTTCCTTCAGGTTTATACCAGCCAATTTTCAAAGTGCCTTCCGCAGTGTGAGAAATCACTCCTGGAGCTATTCGTTCAGAACAGATGAACGCAGAGCCGGCAATAATTCTGTCGCCTCCAAAATGCTCAGCAATAAAATCTTCATTGCCTAATCCATTTTGAATATCAAGAATTAATGTCTCAGAATTAATTATTGGCGGTAAAAGTTCAGTTAAATATTTTGTATGAAAACTTTTTAAAGCAACAATTACAACATCCACTCGCGGCATTTCAAATACTGATTTGTAAGCGAGCGGCCGAAATTTAAAGTCGCCATGGCAACTTCTGACTTCGACTCCATTTTTCTTCACATAATCATACTCAGAGCGGTAAAGAAAATGCACCTCATTGCCATGAGAAGCAAGTCTGCCGCCGTAATATCCCCCGACAGCTCCTGCTCCGATTACAGCAAAATGCAATTCACTTTCCCCGCTATGCCGGAATCACATTCAGTTCAGAATCGATCTCTTCTCTCAACAAATTCTGTATTGAATGCAAAGTACCCATTATTGCATGAGGACAGCCTCCACAGGCGCCTTCATAGCGTATCATGAGATTTTTTCCATCGAGTCCCAAAACATCCAAGCCGCCTCCGTCGTTTGCAAGAAATGGCCGAACCCGTTCATCGAGTAATGACTCGATTCGAAGCAAAAGTTTATTGTCTGATTTTTTAGATTTATCTGAACCTGATTTAACTGATTCCAATTCTTCAACAGTTTTTTCTATGACTGTTCTAATGCGATCCCATTCAAGCGGATCCTTATTTTCGACAGTAATAAAATCATCGCGGTAATAAACTGATTTAACCGACTTGACTTTAAAAAGCGCCAAGGCTATTAAATCCTCTCCAACTTTCGAAGCAGAATCAAACTGTCTGGAACCATCATCTAAAATTTTTCCATCAAGAATAAACTTTATGGCATTAGGATTTGGGGTCTGTTCAGATGAAATTATCTTCATTTGTTTCTCCTCAATTTAGTTAATTTTTACTTTATTGTCTCTCTCTTGGAATTTAAAATCAAGGATTCCTTGAATCAATGGATTCCTTGAATCAATGGATTCCTTGAATCAATGGATTCCTTGAATCAATGGATTCTTTGAATCAATGGATTCTTGACGCCGGCAAATTTCAATCATACGATTCTATTATGTCAACTATAGAATTAAAATTCGGGGTTGGAGAGCTAATACCGGTTATACTCCAGCAGTCGCCACATGGCGCTGTGATTCTGCACGCATATACTGACGAAAAAGCTCTGCTCGAAACTAAAAAGCGAAAGCATGTATGTCTCATCGGCGAGAATAATGCTCTCATAGAAAAAAAAGAGCTTGAGGTCGAAGAGATTAAAGCCTCGAAAGACGGGAAAGCACTTTTATATCTCTGTAAAGTAAATGCTCCGGTAAACGGAACTGAAAATCCAACATTCTTTACTCATTCGCTGTTCGGCGAATGCAATCGTCCCGGGCCGTTGCTGCTCGATGAGATAGAGACTGTTCTAAAAGGCAGAATGGACTCAAAAGACCCGCATTCCTACACTGCAAAACTCTTGAAAGGGAATCCTGAAAAAATTCGAGAGAAGATTATCGAAGAATCTCTCGAGGTTGTCGAGGCATCCAAACACTGGGACGTCGTCAATTTAGCTGAAGAAGTCGCAGATCTCCTCTTTCATTCAATGCTTCTTCTATTGCGTCACGGCATCGAGCTGTCCGATGTTTTATTGGAACTGCAAAAGCGAAGAGGCAAGCGCAGAAATGCTCCTCCACCCGTCAATGACTAAAATTAAATTTGAACCAAGTCTCGACGAATTTAAATCTTTATCAAAGAATTACAATCTCATTCCGGTTTACACCGAGGTGCTCGCCGACACGCTCACACCGATCTCAGCTTACGTCAACATAGTCGGAGACGAACCGGGTTTTCTTCTTGAATCGGTAGAGGGCGGTGAGAAGATGGGACGATATTCTTTTATCGGACTAGACTCATGGAAAATTCTTTACTCCTCAGGCAAAGACCCTCTGCTCGAAATCGAAAACTATTTTTCAGCGTTGAAGCCTTACAGAAATCCGGATCTGCCCCGGTTCATCGGCGGAGCAGTCGGATTCGTCGGATACGACTGCATCTCGTATTTCGAGCCAAAAGTCGGCAAGACTTACAAAAAATTTCCGAAGCCTTCACTTCCTCTTCCCGATGCCGCATTCATCGTCGCAGGAAAACTTCTTGTATTCGATTCGATAAAGAGAAGATTAATTCTCATATCCAATGCAAAAGTTAATGGTGATCCCGAAACTTCATACAACAAAGCCAAAGAAGAATTGAGTGATTTATTGAAGAAACTTTCGTATCCAAAAAATTTTCCTGTACCTGGTTCCGCTTCGCCTCCGTCAGAATCTCAAGCGTCTCCGATCAAAAGCAGTTTTGAACGTGAAGATTTTATATCTGCAGTAAAGCAGGCAAAAGAATACATTCTCGCCGGAGATATTTTTCAAGTTGTATTGTCGCAAAGACTCGAACGCAATTCTACCGCTACGCCGTTCGAGATTTACAGAACATTGCGAGCAATCAACCCTTCTCCGTATATGTTCTATTTGAAATTTCCTCCGCACGGCTCATTCAAATCCTTTGCTCTGGTCGGCTCTTCTCCAGAAGTCATGGTGCGAATCGAAAATAAAAAGATAACCTTGAGGCCAATCGCAGGCACGCGGCCTAGAGGAAATACTGCTGAAAAAGATCTTGCCCTTGAACAAGAACTTTTGAAAGATGAGAAAGAGTGCGCCGAACATATCATGCTTGTGGATCTTGGGCGCAACGATGTCGGAAGGGTATCTGAGCACGGGAGTGTGCATGTGGACGAACTGATGGTCATCGAGAGATACAGTCACGTAATGCATATCGTCTCCAATGTCACGGGAGAACTAAGTAAAAATCAAAATGCCTTCGATGTAATCAGATCAGCATTTCCGGCCGGCACAGTCTCCGGCGCTCCGAAAATTCGCGCGATGGAAATAATCCGCGAACTCGAACCGACCGGCCGCGGGCCTTACGCAGGAGCCGCCGGATACATCGGGTTCGAGGGAAACGCAGATACAGCTATCATATTGAGAACGATTTTAGTTTGCGACGGAAAGGCGTATGTTCAAGTTGGAGCCGGCATCGTTCACGATTCAGTTCCTGAACTCGAATATGAAGAGACAATGAATAAAGCTCGTGCCATGATAAAGGCTCTGGATTGGGCAGAGGCTGGTTTATGAAACGATTACTTGTAATAGACAACTACGATTCGTTCACGTACAACCTTGTGCAATATCTTGGCGAACTCGGAGCGGAATTAATTGTAAAGAGAAATGACAGCATCACGTCCGGCGAAGTTTCCTCATTGAATGTAAACGGGATAATTATTTCACCCGGCCCTTGCACTCCAAGCGAGGCAGGAGTTTCTGTCGAGCTTATAAAGATGTGGTCGGGTAAAATTCCAATTCTCGGAGTATGTCTCGGGCATCAAGCCATCGGTGCGGCCTTCGGCGCAAAAATTATCCGAGCTCCGAAAATTATGCATGGTAAAACCTCGAATATCGCGCATGACGGCAAAAGTATCTTCAAAGGGCTTCCGAACCCATTTACGGCAACTCGTTATCATTCGCTCTGCGTAGAGGAAAAGAGTCTGCCGAATTGTTTAGTCGTCACCGCTAGAGTCGATGACTATCGAGTCAATGACTCTCGAGTCGAAGGCGCTGAAAATTCTGAGCCTCCTATGGGCATAAGGCACATAACTCATTTGACCGAAGGAGTTCAGTTTCATCCGGAATCAATTCTCACAAAATCAGGTCATAAAATATTGCAGAATTTTTTGGACATCTTGCCGTGATTGGATATAGACTTTTATCGAGATGATTATGACAAAAAAATTAATCTACAGTTTTTCAATTTTTGCTTTTGTATTCGCTTTAGCAGGCGGCGCAATCGCCAAAGAGATAACGGTCAAGCGCGGCGAATCATTGTCTATTATTGCGGTGCGGGAGCTAGGAGACATTAACCGCTGGCAAGAGCTTGCCGATCTGAACGGCATATCCGATCCAAGGCGATTGAAAGAAGGGCAGTCTCTGATAATTCCTGATGCTGAAGGCACTTCATCAGTTTTCTCCACATCCTCAAGCAGCGCTTCAATTATGCATCTACAGGGCGTTCCATCATTGCGGAAAATTGCCGGAGCAATCAGATTTAAGAGCAGCGATTTAGCCGGATGGTCCGATTTAAAAACGAATGCAGAGATAAAAACAGGTTCCCAGATTATGACT
>PEWQ01000181.1 GCA_002780065.1 Candidatus Hydrogenedentes bacterium CG07_land_8_20_14_0_80_42_17 | reverse complement strand
GTACCCGTATTCGCGTATTCCCCTTTCGGTGCTCGCAATGACGAAATTCTGCTTTTTGGTCAGACCCGGCTATCTCTTTTCGATTTTTTATCATAAGCTCCAATACAAAAAATATCTTGAAGTTTAAATTTAACGAACGAAAATCAAGTTGTAATAATCTGCGCGCTATATGTGTGTTGCGTAAAGAAGGGAGAGATTTACATGGGTAATTCAGTTGCAGGGAGAATCGCACTTGGAGCAATGATACTTGTCGTGTTAGCTGTTGCTGTAACCAGTTATATGGCAATCGTCAGGCAGACCGACATAATGGAGGCTGACGAAGACAGAGCGGCGGATCTGCTCTCTTCTGCAATTGCGATATCTTCCGCATCCGACATCGTAAAACAAGACATTGCTAATCTCATTCAAACTGTAAAAAGAATTAAAGAACAAAATTCAACGGTAGTCTGGATTGCAATCTACGATGTCGAAAACAATAAACTCGTGCAATATCCCGAATCTAATTCGCAACAAATATCTTTGAATACCCGGCTCATGACACGTCCAATTCAGGCTCACATGCAGAAATTCGGAGAAATAAAGATGCTCTTCAACACGTCGCCTCGCGAAATAATGCGGCGCGATATCATAAGCACTACTCTTGCAGTTGCGGCAATACTTCTCTTTATCGCCCTCTTAGGAAGTTTGATATGGGCTCATTTCTTCGCAAAGCCTATTGTCGCTCTTGATTCTGCGGCGGAACAAGTCTCAAAAGGTGATCTCAAAACTAAGGTAAAAGTAAAAGGCAAAGACGAAATTGCGAGACTCTCTGCAAGATTCAACGAAATGGTCGATAATCTGGCCCGCTCGCGGGAAGAACTGGAACGCACATTGAATGAACTCTCAGCGCTCTACAGCGTAGCGCGAATCATAAATACAACTTCAGATCGCTCGGAAATTTTACGGCTGAATATTGAGACGCTCGCTACAGGTTTCAACTTTTCTCCGATAGTGATACTTCTTCAGCTTCAGCACAAATGGCTGGTAGCGGCGGTGAAAAGCGGTGGTGCCGAGACTCATCCCACATTTCCTATGGAGGAAGTGAATATATCAGAGCTCGGTCTGGTTAAAGCTATCGACAGCGATTCACCAATAGATATAGATCCTAACCTTCTCTCAAAGGAATGGGGCCTTGGAGAAGGATTTCAAAATAGAGTTTTAGCAGTGCCTTTAAAATCAGGTTCCAGTCATATTGGGCTCCTTATTGCCGGAGTTTCTTCCTCGGAAGAAAAAGACGCCGCGCAAATTCTTTCAGTAGTCGCATCGCAAATATCTCCTCCGATACTTGTAAGCATTATGACGGAGCGGGAAATGTTCAAGCTGACAAATCCTTTCGTATTCATTTCGAACCGAATAGACGAATATTTAAAAAATGCGAAAAAATTCGGAGTCGAGTTAAGCATAATCACTTTTCATTTTGCAGAAAAGTCATGGAAAGAAGGTGCAACCTCTGTAGAAAAGAAATTTCAGGAACTTGAAAACGAACTTAAAAGTAAAGTTAATGAGGCTGAACTTATAGTCAGATACGGAGTAAATTGTTTGATTGTTGTCGTGCCAGGCTGGTCTAAGCTCGATGCGAGAAAAAACATGATGATGATAGAACTCACTAACGCTGACGATCTGGACACTTCGATTGTTGCTTCACCTGAAGACGGAGAAACAGCAAGCGAGCTCCTTGCCGCAATCGAAGGACTGCAGAGAGCCTAAATTGGCGACTTCGTTCCGACTAGACTTACTACAACCGGGGATGACTCTTCGCGTCCCAATATTTCATCAGGGCGGTCAACTGCTTGCAGCCGGCGCTACAATTTCCGAGCGGCATCTGCGGCAACTCCGAGCGTGGAACGTCGAATCATTCGATGTTGCGCTGAACGTTGAATCGTTTTCACAAATTGTTGAACTGCCAAAAGATTCTCAAATAGAAGTTTACGATATCGATGCAATGGGGCTGGCTCCGAAAAAAAATCTCTACTCGCCTCCCGGTTACGAAATAGACAACGGCAGTACCTTGATGGTGGAATCAAATATTGAATATTCGGAGGAAGAAATATTTCTCGAAAAAAACATTATTTTAACGAAAGACATTGGAGCTGGAGTAAGAATAAAGTCATCTGGATTCATAAAAGTCGCAGGAAACGTTGCGGAGGGCGCTAGTATCGAGTCTGAAAGAGATATTGTCATTCAAGGCGGCATTAAAGGTTCTGTCGAAAAACCGGTATTTATTAAATCAGAATCTGCAACAGTAAATTTTGCCGAGCATTCTAAAATTGAAGCGATAAAATTTGTAAAGGCAAAAACTCTAAAATTATGCGAGGTTAAGTCCAACGAGATTGTCGAGGTTGATAAAGGAGATGGTGTCATAGGTGGCAAAATAGAAGCAGGAATATTTATTAGGATTAGTTCTGCCGAAGGTGTAAATAACTTGCCTGTGATTCTTTCGATCGTGCTTCAGCGCCAGAAACAGCTCTTCTCAGTCTCGATGAATTTGAAGAAAGCAATCGAAGAAAAGATGGCTGAGATGTCGAAGCTGGAAAAAGTTATAGAAGTTATTCGATTGTTAGGAGACAAGGTCACAACACTTCCCCAAGAAAAAAAGCAGGAACTAGCTCTTCAGTCAAAAAGATATATGGAATTAAAAAATGAAATAAGCGAATATAATAATAAACTTCAAAGAATCGAAGAAGAGATTTCTGATGAGAAACCAAGCATAGAAAAATGCCCGATTCTAATTCATAACATTAAACCATCAATAGAGCTCTTGTTCGGCTCAGTTTCTTTGACTCTAAATTCTCGTCAGGGAATGACAGGGTATTATCTCAGGAACAACAGAGTCTTCGCGGTTGCACGGTAGTTGCATTCGCCTAGTAATTTTTGTTGTTCGATAGTTCGACGTTCCAGACCTCTCCGAGAAGCAGAGATAAATTCATCATCTGAAGCCAAATTAAAAAGATGACGATACCGGCAATTCCTCCGTAAGTGAGATTTAAATCAGGAATAGCTCTAAGATATAAAGAAAATGACCATGAGATCAGATAACAAAAAATTGCCGCAAGAAACGCTCCGTAAAGTTTTTCTTTAAAAATAATATTTCTATAACCCAAAACTTTATAAAGAAGCGCCACGCATAAAGTCATAATGAGAATCCCGATAGGCAGTCTGATTATCAGCCACACCCAATTCCAAATCTCTTCCATCCTAAAGAACAGAGATACTAAACTCAATAGAGCAGGACCTGCAACCCAAATTACAAAAACAAGAGAAATCAATGAAGCAACTACTAAACTGAAAAAAGTTTTAACGAGAATAACTGTCATAAACTTTTTTCGTATCGGCTCACGTTCAACAATTCTAAACGCATGCATAAATGCTCCGGCAGTAGCCCAACCGGAAAAGATTAGAGCTCCTGCGCCAAGCAATAGAGTTGTGACGCCTCCGGTTTTTCTGACTCCGTCAGTCCAATTCAAAATAAAATCTATAACGCTCGGAGGCATAAATGTTGAAAGAAAGTCGGCGCCTTTCAGAAAAATATTATCGATCGGCAAAAATCCTAAAAGAGATAGGCAGACGATTATCAGAGGGAAGATGGAAATAAATTCGTAATAAGCTAATTGCGCCGAAAGCGCAAAAAGATTAATCCGCCACGCGCGCTGAATCGAAGTGAGTAAAGTAAAAAAAATTTGTCTCTTTGCCATTATTTCTTCCAGTTCAAAATACTATCAAATCTCTTTCAGCTCAAGGTTCTTCGATGCAATCTCAGCTTGCCCTATAGAAAGAGCTAAATCCGTGCAGATAAAAGGCTCAGGAAGATAAGTTTCGTAACCCAATTTTGAAAGTCTTTTTGGAAATTCTTGCCGCAAAATCGAATTCAAAAAACAGCCTCCGCCAAATACTACTTTTTTAATTCCTAAATTGTTCACATCTTCCAATAGATCGCAAATTCCTCTAACTAGTTGAACATGAAATTGCAATGCGGAATTCTTTATTGAAACTCCGCTTTTCTGATCCTGAATTATTTTAAAGAGAGCCGGCTTCATATCAAGAACATTGCCAATAATTTCATAATGCTTTTCTTCTTCGGCGCATCCGAAAATTTCCAATGCAGAAATTGCATAGTTCTCCAGCATTACCGCGGCCCGCGCTGATTCTTTCACGGTCACTGCAATTCCAAGTAGAGACGCTGCCGCATCAAAAAGCCTTCCCGCCGACGATGTAAGAACCGCAAATTTGGAGGCGCAGACGCGCTTTGCAATCTCAAACTCTTCTTTGCGCACTGTGTCTTTGAACAAATCGTAATCCGCAGATTCTTCAAGCCATCCTACTGCCATTCGCCATGGTGATAGAATCGCCGCATCACCGCCCGGGCAAGGCACAGGTTTGAGATGTCCCAACCGTTCGCATTTCCCATCAGTTTCGCACAAAAAAATCTCACAGCCCCAAATCGTTCCGTCTTCTCCAAAGCCGGTTCCATCCATAATTACCGCTAATACGCGATCATTAATATCGAAATATTTAATTGAGCTGAAAGCGTGCGCATGATGATGCTGAGCTTCGATTAATTCGGCATTCAGTTTTCGAGATAAATCAATTCCGAATCTTCTCGAAATGAAAAGAGGATGTTTGTCGACAACAATAACATTCGGTTTAAATCGGTCACAGAGCTCGATAATTCTTTTAGACCAATTATTAAAATCATCAAGATTGGAAAGTTCTACAAAATTAATAATGGATTCTGAAAAAATTTCTCGGCCTCGTAGAAAAGTAAAAGACGGTTTAAGGTCACTTCCTAAAGCAAGAATAGAGATCATGAGAAGATTCTATCGCAATCAGAAACTGTGAAAAAATTTCGGCAAGTCATTTCGATGCCGTTTTTTAGCAGAAGCAATCTGTTATGTTTAAGAGATTTCTTCGTTGCTTCACTCCTCGCAATGACACTATTCAATTTTTTCACAACTTATCAGCAGATTCTAGGAAGTTCTTCGCCGTACGGTCTGACAAGAATTCTTTCTCCGCCGATCGATGTCTTCAATATAACCCGTCCTTTATTCTTTTCAGTGACAGTTCCAATACACTGTGCTGCGCTGCCGTATCTGTGCCTCCTCATCGCATTCAAAACAGCTTCCTTTTTTTCTGCCGGCAAAAATGCAACTATTACGCCTTCGTTCGCAACACCGAGCGGATCGAGTCCCAGCATCGAAAGTGCGGCGCGGGTTCCGCTTCGAATCGGAATCGAATCCTCTACAAGTTCAATTCCAAAACTCGTCTTCGCCGCAACTTCGCACAGCAGATTTGAAATCCCTCCGCGCGTTGCGTCTCGAATGAAACGAGTGTCGGGAGAAAACTCAAAAAAAATCTCAATAAGTTCCGAAAGCGGAGCCGCATCGGAAACTATCTCTTCACCTAGCTCAAAGCCGTTTCTTGCCGCCATGACAGCTGTGCCGTGATCTCCGATAAATGAGTTGATAATAATCGCGTCGCCCGGTCTTATTAGTTCAATATCTGTTTCGCGATCTTTAGGAACAATTCCTATCCCGGCTGTAACTATGTAACAACCGTTGCCGGCTCCGCGTTCAACAACTTTTGTGTCGCCTGTGACAACAGAAACTTTTGCCTCATTAGCAGTCTCCGAAATCGAATTCATTATTTTATCCAAAGAGTCTGTAGAAAATCCTTCCTCGAGTATCAAAGCGAGCGACAATGCAATCGGACGCGCACCTTTGACAGCAAGGTCATTGACAGTTCCGGAAATGGCAAGCTTTCCGATGTCTCCGCCAGGGAAAAAAATCGGAGCCACTACGTATGCGTCAGTGGTCATTGCAAGTTTATCGCCTTCAACGATTTTTTCTTTCCATACTGCGGCATCGTCGGTTTTCAAAAGTCGCGGGTCCTTCAATACAGAGAGAAGATGCGATTCGATCAAATCGCTCATCGCAGTTCCGCCGCCGCCATGAGCTTTTAAGATTTTTTTATCTGTCATACTCTCGCCTCTTCCCCTCTCCCGTCAGGAGATTAAAAACACATCACGCACATGCTTGTCACGCAGGCTAAAGCATGCGGCTGTCATTCGGAA
>PEWQ01000170.1:19333-25666 GCA_002780065.1 Candidatus Hydrogenedentes bacterium CG07_land_8_20_14_0_80_42_17 | reverse complement strand
CAGATAATTCTGAGAGAGAAGCTAAAATTAAAACTGAATCGGCAAAGCTTTGGCGCTGCTACCAGCGTTATCACTTTCACGCCAATGGCATTGCAGGGCTTTCTCTTGCAATTTTAACTTTAATGTCATTCATTCAAGCACCGCACTTACTGAGGTTTTGTGTACAGTATAGTGTAGCGGTTGGAGGGTTTCTATATCCTTTTGTTTGGCTTCTAATTGCGATTTACGGTCCAGAGATTGGGAGAACAGAAGCTCATGATACATTTGCAATTTTTGGTTATATGGGTGGTGTTTTTTTTGTTGGAATCCTAGGATTTATTTTTGCGGCTCTGAAATATCCATGGAATTTGGAGATCCGATCTCAAAAAAATTCGACTTTTAGATAACCTTCAGAAATTTCATTGCTTGACAATATAATGTAGAAAGCAAATAATTCAATATTTGAAATTTAGTAGTTGCTTTCTGTATCGGCGTCGTAATAGTCGCTAGAAAGAGACAATTTGCTCAGTAGTATGCATTGACAAAACAGAGTGCATGGAGTTTATATTTTATAAATAATTTTTATCTCCGTCTGCTTTGCGTTTTCTTTGCTCTCGGTAGTGAACGATTTTTTTCATAAGACTGATATGCGCTCGGTATTGTAATTGCAAGACAATACAACTCGAGGTGTAAGAAATGAATTTTAAACAGTCATTTAAATTATTTAGTTTATTGGCAGTGCTTTCTATTTCATTACTTTTTGTTTCGAACGCGTATGCTCAATCGAATCGTAATCCCCAAGCCAAGGCACCGAAGGAAAGCGCTGAAGCAAGTCGTCTGTCAGATGCGATCAGCACTCTTTTTGGAGTGCTTTCGAAGTCGCCGCGCGGTGACACTCTTTCATCAAAAGTGGAAGAACTTTATTCAAAAGGGATTTCGGCGGAACGAGCGGGTAAATTTCGAGATGCATTCAGGCTTTATCAAGATGCTTTAAACCTTCGCTATGAAGATCCGAGAATTCATCTCGGAATAGCTAGAATCATCGAAACAGAAAATCCTGCGCTGGCGATTTATCATTATCAAAGTGCATTCAGATATGCGATTGAAGCTCTTGCAGATAAAGAACCGGCGATTGAATTATTGCGAAGATTTCTTGTCGGGAGATACCTTCAGTACGCTCTGCCTGTCGATATTAACAACCCTGATGTTTCTGTAAATCTTCTTGAACTTGCTGTTTCAATGGCGCCAGAGGATGCAAGAATTCACGCACACCTAGCGACTGCGTATTATTTTTCCAGAAATTTTGAACGCTCTATTCAAGAGAGCAACAACGCAATTGCGCTGGGCATTGATGACGGAGTCATATACGGCAACATTGCGGCGGCTTTTGCTCAACTGAACCGCGCGGCTGAAGCGGAAAGCTTTTTGGTAATGGCGCTCAACAAGGACGAGCAGGACATCAACGAGGTTCTTACAACTATTCGCAACGCTGAAAAATCCGATACAATGGTGACCTTAGGAAAATTGCTTGGAAAAGATAAGCTCGATAAATTGATGCGCGAATCAGCAAAGGGATTATTAGAAGAAGGCGTCAAGAAGTGGCGTGCTGGGGATACAGTTGCAGGATTGAAGTCGGTAGAGAAGGCAGTTGAGAAATATCCTGAGCATTCTTATGCGTTGATATTGTTGGGCGACTTCAAGCGTCAGCTTGGTGATACTCAAAGTGCAAAGGCGGCATATAAGAAAGCTCTTGAACGAAACTCAAAGAATCAGCTTGCGCTTCCGCGGCTCGGCGACATTACATTTGCCGATAAAGATTTTGTAGCGGCCGCGAATTATTACAAGCAGGCGATGAGACTTATGAGCGGACGTGTTGAGAAGATAGACATTCTCGACCGGACAGCAGTAGCGCTTGCACAGCAGGGAAAGCATGATGAGGCGCTTGATCTTTTAGACCAGTGGCTGAAGTCGAATTCAGATGCTCCGGAATATTTTGAAATTTCAGTGCGGAGAGCAGGAATACTTTCAGACGCATCGAGACAGAAAGATGCGGAAAATGTATTGAGAGGACTTATTGAACGAGACAAGATTAATCCTGCGGGATATATCGTGCTCCAAACATTCTTCAAAGAACGCGGAGACGAACGGAGCGCCAACAAAGTAATCAACGATGGAATAGTTCGATTGCAGACAGTTCGGGACCAAGATCCTTTGGAACCTCAGTTCTATCGCTCTTTAGCTAGGTTATATCGGGTGCTAGGAAACGAGCGTTCAGCTCGGCAGGAACTTTTGAAAGGCGGACTTCGAACAGTCGAAAAGCGATTTTTCTCGAATGAGCTCTTTGCGTCCGATGCGGAGACAGAGGCGTTTGAGGTCTTGAAGTCATGGATTGTGTCCGAGCCGAAGAATGCAGAAGCTGTTCTTTCATACGGCTGGGTTGCGGCGAAGCTGAATCGAGAATTACCGCAGGCTATGGCGCGAGTTTCTGAGATTGAGGAACTTTATGGAGATGCCAACTTAGATCCAATTCGCAGGACGCGCGGATATCTTCATTTTGCGATGAAGAATTACGAAAAAGCGATTGAAGATTTCAAAGCAATCCTTGTGTCGGATAATGTAGCTCAAGCAGGTTTCTTTCATCGGCTGTGGGGAGCTTCAGCTGAAGCTCTAAATCGTCGGGCGGAGGCGCTTGAACAGTATCAAAGAGCAGTTGCGCTTGATCACGACGGGAATACGGATCTTTTGCCGCGCATATCTGAATTGGAAGGCATTCATTAATGCGAGGCATCCATTAATGCGAGGCATTCATTAATGCGAGGCATTCATTAATGCGAGGCATTCATTAATGCGAGGCATTTGTACTGAATGATGAACGATGAATTTTGTGGTATCTATACCGGCTTTAGCCGGAAGATAATTTTTATTACGGCCGTGTTAGGCATGACTGCGAAAAAGATGATTATTCTTTTTATTTCATTTTTGCAATGCCGGATACAGAGCCTATTTTTATTAGATTCTGATGAGAGAAGAAGTGTGAACGGAACTGAAGAAAAATTTAAATTTTATTCTTCAAGAAACCTAACAAGATTTCGATACGCATTACTTACTCTTTTTCGGAATCTCCAAATAAATTGGAGGTTTGAAGATGCACATATTGGAAAAGCTTACGACATTATCAGAACAGCAACAGATGCTGTTGATGTTTGCTGCGATGGCAATAGCGGCTATTTTGGGCTGGGTTTATCGGTGGTATCAGGAGCGTAACACATTAGGAAGCGCCGGCTATCGGCGCGACCAGATACTCGAAAATGCGCGCCGCGAATCAGATGTAATAAAACGAGAGGCATTACTCGAAGCTCGCGACGAATTTCAAAAGGAGCGAATTAATGCTCAGAAGGATCTCGATAGACAGAGATCTGAGCAGAAGCGAATTGAAGACAAGATTCGTCAGAAAGAAGAAGCCTTAGATAAGAAGTTAGAAGCAGTAGAGAAAACAGAAGTCGAACTTAAGACCGGATTAGCAAAATTATCAGTTGATCAAAAAAATCTTTTAGTCAGAGAACAAGAACTGCGCAAAAAATTGGAACAACTTTCTCATCTCACTTCAGATGAAGCAAAATCATTATTGATAAAAGAGATTGAAGATGAAGCGAGAGCTGAAGCGGCGCGCTTGGTAAGAAAAATTGAAGAAGAAGCAAAGCATGACTCCGATGAAAAGGCTCAAGAAATTCTGACTATTGCTATGCAGAGATACGCCTCTGATATAACTTCCGAGCGAACAGTTTCAACTATTTCATTACCCAACGACGATTTGAAGGGAAGAATCATAGGTAGAGAAGGAAGAAACATTCGCGAATTTGAACGTTTGAGCGGAGTCGATTTAGTTATTGACGATACGCCTCAAGCAGTACATCTTTCTTGCTTCGATCCGGTCAGGCGCGAGATCGCCAAGATCGCGTTGACGAAGCTAGTTGCTGACGGAAGAATTCATCCCACAAGAATCGAAGAGGTTCTCGAAAAAGCAAAGAAAGAAGTGGATCAACTGATAAGGAAAGCAGCTGATGAGGTAACATACGAACTTGGAATACACAACATCCGGCCAGAACTATTGCAGATTTTGGGTAGATTGAAGTACAGAATGAGCTACGGGCAGAATGTGCTTATGCATTCAAAGGAAGTTGCGCATCTAGGCGCGTTAATTGCGGCGGAGATGGGCTATGACGTTGCGTTGATACGGCGCGCCTGCCTTTTGCATGATATAGGAAAAGCTGTTGATCACGAGGTTGAGGGTCCGCATGCTTTGGTAGGAGCTGAAGTTTTGAAGAGATACAACGAATCGCCGGTAATTGTTGCGGCAGTCGCGGGGCATCACGGAGACGCCGAGCTGACCATTGAAGCAATAATGGTTCAGATTGCCGATGCGATTTCTGCGTCGCGGCCGGGAGTTAGAGTCGAGAGAGCAGACATGTACGTAAAGCGGCTTGAAGCTCTGGAAAAGATTGCTCTCACATTCAAAGGTGTGGAGAAAGCTTATGCGGTTCAAGCCGGCCGCGAAGTTAGAGTGCTTGTCAATCACCAGCAAGTCACTGACCATGAAGCGCGGCAGAATGCAAAGGACATCGCGAAGAAGATCGAGACTGACTTGGATTATCCAGGTCAGATCAGAGTAACTGTTATTCGCGAAACTAAATTTGTGGATTATGCCAGATAATAAGTGGAAGGCGAGAAATAATTGAAACATGAAAATTGGAAAAATAAAATTTTCAATTTGCACTTTACAATTTGCAATTTCAAATTTTTTAATAACATTGCAAAGAGAGATGCCTCTGGAGGCACAGGCGCCCACGCCTTTGCTTGTGACCAATAATATGGATTTATTCACAGCTTCTTGGAGCAAGGTAAATTGAGTTCAGCCACTCCGTCAGCAATTACAATCGGCAAATCCGTATTGCGGCCGAAATCTTCAGATGTTGTGACGGCACTTTTTATCGGCGATATTGTCGGCAGGCCAGGTCGTAAAGCTTTGGTTGAAATTCTTCCTTTGTGGAACAAGAATTATTCTCCGGACATTGTGATTGCAAATATCGAGAATGCGGCTGGCGGAAGTGGAATAACGAATGATGTGATGCGTGAACTTTCAGGAATGAGTATAGATGTCTTCACGTCAGGCAATCATATATGGCAGAAACGAGACGCTCTAAAAATTCTCGATTCGTATGATAATGTTCTTCGGCCGGCAAATTATCCTCGGCGCAATCCTGGGAAAGGCTGGTGCGTTTACAAAGGGCGACGAGGACATTTAATCGGAGTTATAAATGTCAGCGGCAGAGTCTTTATGGATCCTCATCAAGTTGTTGACTCGCCGTTTGACTCGGCAGAAGTGTTGCTGGTGAAAATAGGACTTGAAACTCATATCACAATCGTGGATATTCATGCAGAGGCGACATCTGAAAAGAAAGCTCTCGGTTTTTATTTGAACGGAAGAGTGACAGCGGTTATTGGAACTCATACGCATGTTCAGACCGCGGACGAATCGATTCTTTCCGGCGGAACGGCATTCATAACTGATGCCGGAATGACTGGACCTATAGACTCGATTATCGGCATGAGCAAGAAGGCTGTCATCGAGAAGTTTCTTACAGGCATGCCTCGTCGTTTTGAAGTGGCAAGAAGCGGAAAAGTTTGTATTAATGGTGTATTAGTAAAAGCGTATGCAAGCAATGGACGTGCATTTCATATCGAACGTCTGCAGGAGGTGTGGCAGTAGTGACTATTCTAAAGGTATCGGCCAAGTCGAACCCGGCTTCGGTCGCTGGAGCTTTAGCGAGCATTATTCGCGAGAGCGGAAAATCTGAAATGCAGGCTATCGGAGCCGGCGCAATAAATCAGGCTGTAAAGGCGATAGCGATTGCTCGGGGCTATGTCGCGCCTAACGGCATCGACCTCGTTTGCAAGCCTGCATTTGTCGATGTAAATATTGACGGAGCAGAAAAGACTGCGATCAAATTTTTTGTTGAAAAGAGATAGGAGTCGGATTTAAAATTGTTGGGTTCAGGGTTAGAGAGTTTTGCACAATAACGGGACGGGTGACAGTTTTATCGATAAGGTGAGTGTTAGTCCTGTTACAAGTATGAATGAACGGAAAAGTATCATTGTCGCTGAGCCAAGACAACAGCTTGCCGCTCTGGTTGGATAGGTTCAAACATTATAATCGTAATATGACAAAACCTATTTTTACTTTAAAACTAGTTTTGATTTTTAGATTGTCTTAGATTGTTATGGAAAAAATTTGACGGTTTGAAAAGATGGTATATTTATGGAAATATTTACAAATTTTTTAAAGGTCTGCGATGA
>PEWQ01000170.1:0-19295 GCA_002780065.1 Candidatus Hydrogenedentes bacterium CG07_land_8_20_14_0_80_42_17 | reverse complement strand
TTTCAGGAGAAGTCTGACGAAGAACGCCCTGAAACAGTAGCTCAGCTTACTCGTAAAATAAAAGATCTTATCGATTCGGATTCGAATTTACAGAATGTTTCAGTCATCGGCGAGCTTTCCAATTTTAAACATCATCTCGGAAAACACATGTATTTTTCTTTGAAGGATGAGGAGGCTCAGATCACATGTGTTTTTTTCTCGCCGGAAAATAGAAAGATAGATTTTACTCCTTCCGACGGAATGGAAGTTATTGCCAATGGCAATGTCACAGTTTATTCCCAGAGAGGAAATTATCAGCTTTATGTGCGTTCTATGACGAAGAGCGGTTCCGGAATTTTATGGAAAAAATTCGAGGAGCTTAAGAAAAAACTTATTGCAGAAGGATTGACTTCTCAAGAAAGAAAAAGGGCTCTACCGGCATTTCCACGGCGAATTGGCGTGGTTGCTTCAAAAGAGAGCGCAGGGCTTCAGGATATTTTGAATGTGCTTTCGCGCAGGTTCCCGCTCGCTACCGTAATTCTCGAATCGGTAGCGGTGGAGGGCGAGTCTTCAGCTCCGTCGATAGCGGCAGGACTTGAAAGAATGGCTAAATATGGAGATGTTGATGTTGTAATTGTCGGCAGAGGCGGCGGCTCGATCGAGAGCCTGTGGGGCTTCAATACCGAGATTGTCGCTCGAGCAATTTCAGCAATGCCTGTTCCTATAATCTCCGCGGTCGGCCACGAAACCGATACCACGATTGCAGATCTTGTTGCAGACCGGCGCGCAGCGACTCCGACTGAAGCCGCTGAATTGGCGACGCCTTCGGTTGAAGATATCAAGGCGGCTTTAACGAAATTGAGTTTTCGTCTTGCAGAGCGCAGCGGAAAAATTGTTCGGTCTGCTTTCGAACGATGCAGTATGCTCGGACGAACTCTTCGTTCGCCCGATAGCACTCTGAAACTCAGAATTGAGAAGACAGATCGAATCAGGGAATCGATCGATGCGTTAATTTCCGGACGAATTGATTCAGTGAAGAGCAGAATGGATTCATTGATGAACAGAATCGAGTTGTCCTCGCCTCTGCATAAAATTGCGGAGCGAAGTTCTAAAACCGATTCCTTAAAAGTTAGACTTAAACATAGTATTCGTTTATTTCAGGATTCAAAGAATCAGAAACTGAAGTTATTAGGGGCAAGATTAGCCGGAGTGAATCCGGATTCTATTTTGAGACGCGGATATTCTGTAGTAATGAAGAATGGAAAGGCAGTGAAGAACGGAGCAGAACTTGGAATTCAAGATAAAGTTTTTGTAAAATTTCATAAAGGATTTGCTGAATGCGAAGTGATAGAATCCGGGGAAGAGGTGAAGAGATGAAGAAGGAAGAGAAGACAGAGTCTTTTGAGTCAAAGCTAAAGCGGCTGGAAGAGACTGCAGGACTATTAGAGCGCGAAGACGTTCCTCTTGAAGATGCATTGCAACTTTACGAAGAAGGGATTCATTTGCACAAGGAATGCGAAAAAATCTTAGAGTCTGCTAGGCTAAGAATTGAAAAACTTTCAGCCGGCGAAGAAAAATAGTTAATAGAAAAAAAGTGACTAAAGACACTGCAAATAAAATTAATAATTTTCTTAAATTTACTTCCGATTTAATTTTAGATTTTTCGGAACGCGATTTTAGTTTAGTTGCGAATTCTAAATGCGCTTCAGCCGCGCTATATTCATTGAAAGTCGGAGGAAAGAGACTTAGGCCTGCTCTGGTTCTTGCCTCGGCAATAGCTTTTTCAAACGAAGATATTAATGCTGATTGGCATAAAAAAAATTTCCGGCTAAAGACTCAATCGGGGGAAGAAATTGAAGCTAAAGATATTATCGCTGTAGCCTCTGCGTTCGAATACATTCATACGTATTCGCTAATTCACGATGATTTGCCCGTAATGGATAACGATTCCTTGCGTCGCGGCAGGCTCTCTTGCCACATTAAATTCGGTGTGCCTATTGCTGTGACAGCTGGAATTTATCTCATACTGAAGGCATTCTCGGCGCTCAATAAAACCGAATTGAAACGGAGACGAGCTGTTATTGAAATTTTGCGCCGCGCCTCTGGCATTGACGGGATGGTGATGGGACAGGCATTGGATATTCTTGGAGAAAAACGCGGAGTTTCTTCGGACGAGCTTGTCATGATTCATGAACACAAGACTGCGGCTCTGATTCAAGGAGCAATACTTGCCGGCGCTGTTGTAATGGACGCCTCGTCGGATGAAGTGAAACTTTTGGAAAAAGTCGGACAATCCGCAGGACTTGCATTTCAAATTGTAGATGACATTCTCGATGTCGAATCAACTTCTCTTCTGATGGGCAAACCTGTCGGCGCGGACAGCGCAAAAGGGAAGAGCACATATCCGGCTATTATCGGACTAGAAGAATCTAAAAAGAAAGCATGCGGATTGATCGAAGAGTCTTTCAACGGCTTGAATAAACTCGGAAAAGAGAATACGATTTTATTCTCTTTGATAAGTTATGTTTTGAAACGCGAGAATTGATTTAAGAATCGGGGTTGAATGCAGAAATGAGTTTGCTCCAAAAAATAAACGATCCGGCTGATATACGCTCTTTGAATATTGAAGAGCTGAATCAATTAGCAGAGGAAATTCGCAATTATATCGCAGAGACGATGATTCAGACCGGAGGACATTACGGCAGTTCTACTGGCGCGGTTGAACTCGCTCTTGCGGTTCATAAAGTTTTTAATACTCCGCGCGATAAGATAATCTGGGACGTTGGACATCAGGCTTATGCTCACAAGATAATAACAGGCAGGCGAGAAGCATTTAAAACATTGCGTACGCATAAAGGCATTTCAGGTTTTCTAAAGCGCAACGAAAGCATTTATGATGTATTTGGAGCGGGGCACGCTTCTACGTCGATATCCGCCGCACTCGGTTTTGCAATGGCTCGCGACCTTAGCGGAGGAAATGAGAAAGTAGTCGCAATTATCGGCGACGGCTCGATGACAGGCGGACTAGCTTTCGAAGGACTGAACAATGCAGGAGCTTTGAAGACAGATATGCTTGTAATTCTAAATGACAATGCAATGTCGATTGCCGGAAATGTCGGAGCGTTATCTCAATACTTAAACAAAATTATGACTTCTCCGTTTTACTTCAAAGCAAAAGACGATATCGAGGAATTGATTTCGCAATTAAACGAGAAGGTGCTCATCGATAAAAGATTTCCTGCCGCGGCGAAGATTGGACAGGCGATTCTGCAGAAGGCGACGAAACTAAAAGAGGGCGTGAAGAATATGATTCTGCCGAGCCTTCTTTTCGAAGAACTGGGTTTCACTTATTACGGACCTGTCAACGCGCATAATCTGAAGGAGCTTATTACTATTCTCGAACGCATTAAGCCTCTGAGAACTCCGGTTCTACTGCATGTTAGAAGCTCGAAAGGAAAAGGTTCGGATTGGGCTCTAGGCGATCCTGAACGCGGCCATGCGGCAGTGAAGGGAGTTGATCCGAGGACAGGCGATAGAGTCATTGAAACTTCTCCTGCAAAACTTTCGTGGACTCGAATTTTTTCCGACACTTTGATTAAACTTGCTGAAAAAGACGAGAAGATAGTTGCATTCACTGCGGCAATGTTGAGCGGAACGGGATTGAATCGATTTGCCGAGAAATTTCCGAAGAGATGTTTTGATGTCGGAATAGCGGAGGGGCATGCTGTTGTTTCAGCCGCAGGAATGGCGGCGAATGGATACAAACCGATTGTGACGATCTACTCGACTTTTCTTCAGCGCGCTTTCGATATGATAATTCATGATGTTTGCATTCAAAATCTGCCTGTGGTCTTTGCAATCGACAGAGGCGGCATTGTCGGCGATGACGGAGAGACTCATCAGGGCGCTTTTGATATTGGATATCTCAGAATGATTCCCAACATGACGGTGATGACTCCTCGAAACGACAAAGAATTATCCGCAATGCTGGAGTTTGCGCTACAGCTTAGAAAACCTGTAGCGCTGAGGTTTCCGAGAGGGCCGGCATCTATTGCGTCATCTTCTCTGCCAATCGAATTTGGAAAATCTGAAATAATCAGGGACGGAACTGATGCGGTTATCTTCTCATTTGGTCAGCTTGCTAATTTTGCGATCGATGCGGCTGAAATTCTCGATAAAGATTTTAATATTTCAGCTGCAGTTGTGAATATGCGTTTTGTCAAGCCTCTTGATACTGAAACTGTCATTGCGTATGCAAAGAAGACAGGGCGGATTGTCACTTTCGAAGAATCGGCTCTGCAAACCGGAGCAGGCTCTGCAGTGCTAGAAGCTCTTGCCGACAGCGGAGTAAAAGTTTCTGCGCGCAGAATCGGAATTCCGGATAGATTTATAGAGCACGGAGAACAAAAAATAATCAGAGAGGAAATTGGTTTGACATCGGCTAATCTTATCGAGACGATTAAAGAGATGATGGTTGGAGAGGGAGCTGGCAAGTGAGCAGATATTATGCTTTTGTTAACGGAAATGTAGCCGGACCGTATGAAGCGTTCGAACTGCAGAAGATATTGAAACATGATCTTCAGGTTTGCGCAGAGGGAAGTGACGAATGGAGTGCGGCAGAAAATGTTCAGGAACTTGCAGTTTATCTTACACCTGCGGTTCCACCTCCGTTTGCGCCTGCAAGTGTTACTCCACCGCCTTTTGCCGCTCAGCAGGGCGCAATGCCTTTTGGGCCTTTTGGCAATAGAACAGCATCGAGCCCATTTGGTTCTACGACTCCCGTTCAGACTGCTCCGCCGGTTAGAGCGAGACCTAATGATCAGGCTCCGAAAGATTTGCCGCCGAAATTGCGCGAACTATGGATTATCTGCAGAAATGCTCCTGATGAATTATTGCAGAGACAGAAAAAAGAATTTTGGAAAAAATATTTGAAGAACGAGCAAAAAATTCTAGAGATGGAAATAATACGCAGAGGACTGAAGAACTGAATCATTTTGTTAAACTAGAAAATGTTTGCATGGAATTTCAGAGACGTTCGTCTTTTTGGCGCCCTTTTTCCCAAAAAAAATTTATCAGAGCATTGTCGAATATAAATTATGAAATAAGTCCGAATACTTTTCACTGCTTCTTCGGCCGCAATGGCTCGGGGAAAACAACTCTTCTTAGAATCATTTCGGGAGTTCTATTACCGACGAAAGGCGCAGTGCGGCGTAATGCCGAAAAAGTTGTATACATTACTGCCAACGAGCGGCAATTTCAGGAAAGACTTACCGGATATGAGAACCTGAGGTTTTACGCCAGGCTTTCAAGAGATAAACTTTCCGAAATTATTCCGGCATGCGAAAGACTTGAATTGAGTTCTGAAATTGTCGGTCAGCCTGTTTGGACTTACACGACCGGCATGAAACTGAAACTTGCTGTTGCCAGAGCATTTCTCGGCTCACCGCAGGTGATTCTTCTTGATGAACCGACGCGGTCGATTGATATTGCCGCAAAGAAAGCGCTAATTGCGGCACTTCTCGAATTTCGGCAAAGAAGAGATCTTTCGATTATTATTGCCGGGCATGACATTGAATTAGCGTCGCTCGCTGAAAGCGCTTTTGTTCTTTCGAGAGGAAATATTTTGTGGCGAGGAAGGCCGACTTCTCAATCCGAGCTTGAAAAGATTATGGAAAATTCCGAGGAAGAACGGTGAGAAGATTTTTTGAAATATGCTACGCTTTGGTCGAACGCGAAACGGCTGGAAGAATGGCGTATAGACTTTCGTTTTTAGCTGAACTTATTACCGCTGTAATTTATTTTGCCGGTATTTTTTATGTAGGGAAATTGGTGCCGAAAGAATTGCTGGAAGGCAACGATTATTTTACAGTGACAGTTATCGGAGTTGGACTTTACGGATTCGTTTCAGCAATTGTTTCCGCTCCGCGTAATTTTATTATCAGCGAGATATCAATGGGAACATTCGAGACGATGATGACTCTGGGCCCGAGCGTTTTCATGTTTGTCATTGCTTCATCTTTGATAAAGGCTGTTAGAGCTTTGGGCAGAACTTTCTTTATTTTAGCTGCTGCTATGTGGTTCGGAGTGAATATTCATTATGACAGATTATTTTTACTGATACCTTTATTCATAATTGCAGGATCCGCCGCATTGGGCGCAGGCTTCATTCAAGCCGCATTTGACCTCAGAATCCGTACTACGGGCAGAATCATGGCGTTGGCCGGCGGAGCCGGATCCATATTAACCGGAGTTTACTTTCCTGTTTCACTCCTTCCTAATTTTTTTCAAGCTATTTCGAATCTTCTTCCGGCAACTCATGCAATCTCGATTACAAGATCAATTATGCTTCACGGCACTCTGCCGTGGCACTCTGCAATTTTTCTTTTGATACTTGCTATTCTACTTTTTACGATTGGATATTTTATGCTTAGACGAACAATCAAACTCATGAAACACGACGGTTCGTTTTCGTATTACTAGATACGGGATCAATTTTCAATTATTTCACACGTTCTTTCTGAGAGGGGTAGCGGCGAGGGCACTCCAGCATTAATTACGCATCACGCCGCAAGATCGATTTTATGAGATGTGTCGTTATTCGCCTTTTTTAGTGCGGCTAATTGCGAGATGCCTTCGCTCTGTGAAATTGTTTGGGCAAGATCGCGTTGAGCTTTCATTGCTACTGCGTCTGCTTCTGAGGCTACTCTCCTGTCTTGTGCTGATGGATGCTCTGGGGCTAATGCGGCTCGCTTTACAACTTCCATTTTTTGTATGGTGGCTTTAGGATCTTTCTCTGCGGATGTATCTATTTTGACCTCGCCGCCTACTGCGTAAGTATTTCCGTCAGGTCCCCGCTTGTAATCATACTGTGCTCCGCCTCGAACATATTGCCCCGCCGCCGCAATGTGCGCCTGCTCGTGCCTGCGAACCTCTTCATCTCTGTCTTTGAGTTCTTCAACTTTTTTTTCTTCTTCAGGTGTGAGCTCTTTTGCTTCTCGCATACCGGACGATTTTGTTGTAGATTCATTGTCGTATGAATAAGGTTGATGTGAAGCTGATATGACTCCTGCGATCGACATAATGGAATCCTTTCCAATAAAGCTGTCCTTAAACGGGAATTGCTTTGATTTAATTTTCGGCATTAGAATTGTTTAACTTTAGAGAATTTTGAAAGAAAAAATTATACATGGATAAAGTAAAAAATAAAAATAGTGTAAAAAAAATTACAGAGTTTTATGAACTCGAGTGGAATCAGAGTTCGAACAGCATAAAATCATTGAAGAGAATCGAGGCTGACTCGGATGCGATTCAGTCTTTAAATTTAGAAAAAAAATCAACTTTACTTGAAATAGGTTGCGGAATGGGCGGAAATGCTGTTCGGATGGCAGAGTCCGGAGCAAGAATAGTCCTTGTCGACTTGTCTTTTTCTGCCCTAAGCAATTTGAAATTGAAGCGAATTTTATCTAATCGAGTTAATTATGTTTGTGCCGATGCGCATCGACTTCCATTCAGAAAAAATGTATTCGACCGTCTCGCAGTTTTTTCTGTCTTGATGTTTCTTGATCTAAAAATTGTTTTTAAAGATTTTTCAAGAGTGATGAAACCGGGAGCTCGGTTTGCGTTTGTCGAGCCGATAAGAGGAAACCCGTTTATTTTTTTTATTCGCTTTTTGAGAAAGAGATATCGGGGCATGGCGAACTGGTATTCTGAAAAGGAATTAGTGCGAAAATGCGTTGTTTTTTATTCTGAAATGAAGATTGATTATTATTATCTTTTTCCCGGTTTTGTGATGATGAAGAATGGCATTCTTCGACAAATTTTTATGAGAACGGAAAAAATTTTATTTAACACGATTCCATTTTTACGCAGGTTTGCGTGGGTGATTTGTATTAAAGGAAAAGTTAATGACTGAAGTTGATACAAATAAATATTGGAGAAATGTTCATAGCGAGGTACATGACGATCTTGCGGCAGTTTGCTATCCGGGGCTTCCGAAGAGCTTTAATCGATTCTTGGACAGGATTTATTTGAGAGCTATAGAGAAGGCTTTGAATGGAATAAAGAGCAACTTTGCGATCGAGATAGGTTGCGGCAGAGGCAGATGGATAAAGAGACTGAGAAAGAAGGGCTTTAGAATTTGGGGACTGGATATCTCGGAATCAGCTCGGCCGCAAGTTATAGGGAGTGCAGATACAATTCCGTTTCGAAAAAATTCGCTAGATTTTATTATGGCGATAACAGTTCTTCAGCATTTGCCGGATAAAAAAAAGATTGAGTCTTTACATGAATCGAATCGAATTTTGAGAATCGGCGGAAAGCTGCTTCTTTGCGAACTTTTAGATCGAGTTGGAATGAAATGGCAATCGCACGTCATTCCCCAAAATATAAAATGGTGGCGGGAAAAGTTTAATGATTGCGGTTTTGAGATTGAAGAAGAAATTCCTGTAGAGCATCTTCCTTTGCTGAAAATTATTGAAAGAATTCAAAGTCGAAGAAGAAGGATTAATTCTGAGGACGTCAATAGAGGCGTGCGCGTTCTACATACTTTTTTCTTGAAAAAAGCTTTTTGGGAATTGATAACTTTTTTCTCAATCCTGATCGAACCTGTTGCCAGGACAATTTTTCCTAATTCTGGGAGCCACCGGATTTTTATTCTTAAAAAACGATGAACGGTTATTTTTTCAAAGATAATTCATGATACAGAGCTAGGATTTTTTTTGCGCGCTCAGACCAAGGAAATTCTTCGGCGATATTTCTAAGTTGGGAAGGAGCAATTTTATCTTTACGTTCGAAGAACAGCTCGATTTTTTTCGCTAGAGCAGGAGCATCTGATGACTCAACGACATATTCGCTTCCCTGGAGTTCTAAAAGTTCAGGGATGGCTCCAATGTCGGTTCCTATTACCGGAGTACCGGACGCAAAAGATTCGAGAATCACGAGCCCAAAGCCTTCTATTGCGATTGTAGGGAGCACAAAGAGATCAGCATCGCGATAGACAGAACTTATTTTTTCTTCAGGAATGTATCCGAGAAATTTGCAGGAATCTTCGAGCGGTTCTGCGGCAGAACGCAATTTTTTTTCCAGCGGGCCGGTGCCTCCAATTCTTAGCTCGAATTTCACGCCTTTTTTTTTCAATATAATTGCGGCATTAATAAGATGATCCAGCCCCATTCTTCTCACGAGATTGCGAACCGTCAAAATGACCGGCGGAGAATGAAGCGCACAATTTTTTTTGAGAGGGAATTTTTCGAGATCGACTCCACCTGGTATTATTTTTATTCTGCACTTTGAGTTAATTGAAAGCACGCGTTTTTCTGAATAGGCAGAAAGAACAACAATCTTATCGGCATTCTTTAAAACTTGTTTTTCAACTAATCGAGCTATCGGAGAGAAGAGCGCGTGTATTCCGCCGCGCACGGCTAATTCATCAGCCCAGCTGGAATGAAATGTATAAACGCTTGGAATTTTCTTGAGGTATTGTAAAGAGAAAGACGAATAAGCGGAGAGCGGCTGATGCAAATCTATAATATCAGGCCGGAAATTTTCAAGAGCGACGGACAGACAGTTCTCAATTTCTTTTCGCGCTGTTTGAATGAAGGAAAAAGGTTTTGAAGGATTTATTGGATACCTAAAAAATTCTATTCCGTCTATGCTTTCCCGTAATTGAGGAGCTCGTGACGTTGCGCGTGTGATAACACGGATATTGCAGTTGAGCTTATGCAGACCGTTTGCAAGCTCTGCAGCAACGCGCCCTGCTCCGCCAATAGTGTCCGGATGATACACATCCGCTAACATAAGAATTTTCATAAATTTAGGTGCCTGTCTTATAGTTATATAGTTATATAGTTATTGATAATAACCGACTAAATGATATATTGAAAATATGGGACGTCCACCAAGAATTGATCTTGAAGATTATTGGTATCATGTTATTGCCCGCGGCAACGAGCGACAGAGAATTTTTAAATGCCCAGCAGATTATGAGTATTATCTCAAATTGTTGGATGATAGGCTTTATGCTAGCCGTGGAAATCTTGGAGCTTATTGTTTAATGCCTAATCATATTCACATCCTTATACGTCGAGGATCGGATATGCTATCTTCCGTAATACACAATGTTCATTCGAAATACAGTCACGATTTCAATCGGATTTATGGAAGGGATGGACATTTGTTTCAAGGTCGGTATAAAAGTTTTATAGTGCTGGATGACTCGTATTTGGAGTCATTGATATTTTATATACATGAAAATCCCAGACGGGCTGGGTTGGAAACAAAAGAGCAAAGATATTTATGGAGCAGTGAGAAATATTATATGGGCAAAAAATGCCTATGGAAATCATTTGTAAAGGTTCCGGGTTATGAGGGCAAAGCGGGTATAAATAATTATAAGGATCTTCTAAAAAGTAGATTAGAGAAAGTTACTCCTAACTATAAGACATTTATTGGAACCATGCAGGAATCAATTAAAATTAATAAGAGAAGGAAAGACAGACAGAGTATTCAAAGCTTTGATCGCAGAGAACGTGAAACAATTGAAAATATCGCTAACCGATACTCAGCCAACTTCAAAATTACAATAAAAGAAATGCGTGGATTAAGTCGCGATAGAAACATCAGTCGAATACGAAAAGATGCAATAAAAGAAATGTTAAATTGCGGATACGGCCCGAGTGAGATTGGTCGTTACTTTAACCGAACATCTGGTTATGTGAATCTAATCCGCATAAATTATGAATAACTATATAACTATAAGACCGGCACCATTACCCATTCTGGATGAAAGACCTTCAGCAGGATTGACGCCGATTCTAATATTTATTTTGTCGTTAATTCTTGTTACTTCTCATTTGAACGCATACGGGCTCACGTTCGATGAGGCTCGAATGATTCTGGATGCAAAATGTTTTATTGGCTGGCTTCATGGAAACATTCCAACTTATTCAGTCTGGTTCGGAACGGAACGGCCTTCTCCTGCAAAAATTCTGGTTGCGTTCGGATTGATTCTCGGCGGAGAAAAAATCTTTTGGATTCGATTTTTTCCTGCAGTTCTTTATGCAATAGCGGTGACAAGGGTTTATTCTATAGTGCGAAGGCCTCGAGGCAAACTTGCCGCATACTCTGTTCTTCTTTCATTGCTCGTAGCTCCGCCTCTTTTCGCTTTCTCAGCTCAGGCTTCCAATGAATCAGTAGCTACGTCGTTTATTCTTCTATCACTTTCGGAAATTCTTGCAGCAAGGACTCACGGAAATTTTTTACTTGCGGGATTATTTGCAGGACTTTCTATCGGAACAAAAATATCAGGAGCGATACTTCTTTTTGCAGTTCCGATATGGTTATGGAAAGGAATTCAAAGTGAATTGCCTTTTTATGTCCGCCTGAAGTTGTTTATGGCAGGAACTTTTTTTGGATTTTTATTGACGTGGCCGGTTCTTGTAATTGAACCGTCGGCACTATGGAGCCACATTACATATTTTGCAGGAATGATGCCTTCTGCCGAGACGGGTGAAATTCTTATTAGACCGTCTACTCTTTATTTTGGTCCGTGCAGCGCCCCTCAATGGCATTATATCTTTGTCTGGTTTGCAATCGGTTTTCCGCCCATTCTTCTTCTTTTTGCTTTGTATGAATTAATTTTCAGACGAGGCCCGCTCTCGAATATGCTCCGCTCTTTTTTGCTCTTTGCATTTATCACGGGAATTCTGGCTCATGAATTTCTGCGTGAAGGGATGAGACATCTTATGCCTGTAGCCGCTGTCATGGCTCTTCTAGGCGGTTTGGGAGCAGGTACTATTGCGGAACGGTTTCCTAGATACAAACTCATTGCTGTCACTGCGATTGGATTGCCGTTTTTAATTTCGCTTTTGCTTTTTCATCCTGCTGAAAGTTTTTACATCAGCGAATTAATTGGAGGTCCAAAAACGGCTGTAAAATGGAATATGCCTGTGACTGCGAGCGGAGACATTTTGACGTTTAGAATTCTTTCGGGACTTCCGAATGGAGATTACGCAATAGTTCCAGGAGGCTCTTCAGACCTCCCGCTGTATTTTGATTCTCCTGAATGGAGACTTGAATTGAATCGTCTGCTGAATTTTGCCGGAAAGAAAATTAATATTACTTCGAAAAGAAATGCCGATTGGTTTTTAATTTTGGGAAGTTCATCTTACAATGGCAAAATGTTTTCGGGAATAGGCAGACCGATTTTGACAAGAAGCGGAATAGTTTACGCTTCGATTTTAAGGAATCCTTTGAGGGCTAGCGCCGAAAATAATGCCTTGTAGAGCATTTTTTTTTATTTTTTTGTTGACTATTTCTTTTACTCTATGTAGTTTTCAATAAGTTTCATGGATTTTCAGCTAGTTTGAAAAGTTCATGGCTAGAAAAAAAAGACGGGAGGTGACATAAATAATGGCAAAGAAGGCATCGAAACCGGCATCGATTCAGGTGGTTCTGGCATCCAGAATCAAAGAGGTCGCAAAAGCAGGTGGAGTTCGCGTCTCAGGTGATTTTGTTGAGGCGGCAAACAAAGCGACAGTTGAGTCAATCAAAGCTGCTATCGCTCGAGCAAAGGCGAATGGTCGTCAGACAATTCGTCCTCAGGACATTTAATAATAACTCAACTCGATTATCGAGTTTGAATTGGATTGGCGGCAATCGGAGTTTGCTTCGGTTTGCCGCCTTTTTTATTAGGCGATAGGCGATTGGTGATTGCCTATTGTCTGATTCTAGTTTATCTTCATTCAAAGAAATTTTGAGGTGCAGACTACGAATGAATTTTGATTACAAAGCAAAATTAATTTTGGCTCTTATATCGCTTTCGTTAATTTCATTACCGGCGCTGAGCGAGACAAATAACGAAAGATTTATTTCTGCGGAAGAACTTATTCCCGGGGAAGACGGCTACGGCCTGACAGTACTACGCGGCGATTCAATAATTCATTTTCCGGTCAAATATATCGGTACGATTAATAAAGTTGAACCTAATCGTGATCTAATTTTAATTCGACTTATTGGCGACCCATTTGAACATACCGGAATTATTGCCGGCATGAGCGGTTCACCGATATATTTTAGGGGACGATTGCTTGGCGCGTTGGCATACGGCTGGGCATTCTCAAAAGATCCTATTGCAGGTGTGACATCAATCAAGCTCATGAAGAAATTGATCGAGGAACAGAGCATGGATACTTCAGCAGTGAATGGAATGATTCCGCTTTCGGCTCCGCTTTGGGTTTCAGGCCTTCCAGTTGACAGAACAGGCGCCGCGTGGAGCCGTATCGACGGGCTCGGTTTTTTATCAGCGCCTGCCGGAAGAACCTCAGGAAAACAATCACTCGAACCTGGCAGTGCAGTCGGAGTAAAACTGATTGACGGCGATATTTCCATGACGGCAATCGGGACAGTGACCTACGTTGAAGATTCAAATGTAATTGCATTCGGGCATCCGTTTCTCAATCGGGGAATAAGCAGGCTTCCGATGTGCGGAGCGATAATCGAGACTATAATGCCTTCTCAGCAGATTTCTTTTAAACTCGGGTCCGCGAGTGAAAATGTCGGAGTAATGCTTAGAGACGGCGACCCTGGAATTTCGGGAATGGTAGGACCGACAGCTTCGATGCTTCCGATGACAGTTGAGCTGAAGACACTTTGGGGCGAGAAGAAATTTTCTTATACGATAGCGAAGGATTATGTATTGACTCCTCAGCTAATTGATATCGCATGGTCGGCGTCAGCACAGTCAGGATTATTTGCTAAGGGTGCCGCGGGAGTTGAAGTCGCAGTCAGAATTTTTAAGGATGAAAAGATTATAGAGTTGAGGGATCGCGGAGTCGTATCGAACTCGCCATTGGAAGTAATGCCGACGCTGCCGGTTACTCTTCTTTTTGAAAATCCTTTTCAAAAATTCTTTCCGGACAGAATCGAGGTTGAAGTGACTGCGGATCAGGATTTACGCAGAGGCAAAATTTACGGAGTCAGAGCATTGCGCGGCGCGGTGAAGCCGGGCGAGACCTTACCGATCGAGGTGCTGTTGAGAGTCTACGATGAAGGGGAGCGAATCGAGCGGATCGATATTCCGATTCCCGAAGGAATGAACGAAGGAACGATACAGGTTACGGTGACTGGCGGCCGAGGGTTTGCGAGAAGCGAATTAGCTCAGCCCAGAACTCTTCAGGACTTAATGAAAACATTAGCTGAGTATGAACCGAGCAATATGCTTGTTGCTCAGATTACGTCTTCATCGGGGCTCTTGACAGAAACGGACAGAGGAATTCTTCCGTCATTGCCGCCGACTGTGCAGAGAATTCAGAGAGGAAGAACTACCAAGCCAAACAGCATTTGGCAAAAAGAATCGACGGATATACCAATATCCGGAATCGGTTCTGTGAGAGTGGAGGTTAAAGAATGAGGATTCGGACGCTGGTAAAAATATTGCCTGCTCTTTTGCTGATGGTTTTCGAGATCGGATATGCAGATGCGGCGAAGAACGGCAGTTGGACATTTCAGAGCCGCAGTGATTTTTCAAAATTCAAAGTGAACGGATTTGAGGTTGATCCTTCGGGGAAGATAAAACCGGGCATTGGAACTCTGCCTTTGCCTATACCTGTTGATTATATCTGGTCGATATTGGAATTTGACGATGCGACATATCTTGGAACGGGCGACGGCGCTAAAATAATTCGCGTCGATTCGGAAATATCAGACTCGATGATTTCGTCTGTTTGGGATGGTGAAGGAGTAGCAGTTTACGCTCTGGCAAAAACTGTTGACGGAGATATTGTTGCCGGAGTTTCACCGATCGGCAAGATCTTAAAATTTCACCGCACTGAAAACGGATTAGAAAAGTTCGACGAACTTATTCTTCCTGATTCGTATATCTGGCGGATAACCGAGATTAACGGCGCATTGTGGATTGCTACAGGGAGCGGCGCAACAGGCCGTGGCGGCTCTATTTACAGATGGAGAAACGGAAGACTGGATAAAATTTATACATCGACGGATCTTCACATACTCTCTATGGCTACTGACGGTGAAAAACTCTATGCAGGAACACAAGGCGCGGTAGGAAATATTTTATTGGTAACTCGTCTTGAAAAAGATACTCCTTCAGTGACGGTTATTTTCGACCCGCCTCAAGAAGAGATATGCGACATGACTTTCGATTCCGAAAAAAATCTTTATGCGATTGCGATTTCAAACGCCCGCAATAATTCTCGAGTCAGTGCAACTATTCAAACTCCGAGTGAAAGAGAAAATCCAGATCCCGACTCTGAAGAGAGTGCAGGAGAAGAGGAAGCACCTCAACCAGCTCCGGCTCCTGCGCCAGCAGGAACTGCAATGATCTATCGCATCAATGCTGGGGGAAAAGTCGAGCCGTGGATACAGAGCCGTTCAATGATTCGTTCTCTGAATTTTTCAGAGAGAGGATTATTTGTTTCAGCATCCGAGTTAGGAGCGATCTATCGCGTCGACGGATTGATGAAGAGCACTCTAATTCTTGGAATCGATGAGAAGAATATTGTGACTCTTTCCAAAAATTTTATAGGAACGGGGAAACCCGCGGTTTTGCATAAAATAGTAGATGCCGGAGAAGATGCATTTTGCCGTTCACAGGTGCTTGACGCTCAGGGCCCAGCGTCGTGGGGCGTGATTAATTTCGAGGCTGATGGAGAATGGGAGATTCGGACTCGAAGTGGAAACTCATCTACGCCAGATGTCACATGGTCGGCATGGAGTTTACCGATACGAGGTTCAGGATTGAAGATCGAGAGCCCTTCCGCACAGTATCTTCAGTTCGAAATCAGGCATAATAGAATAGAGGAATCGGATTACATAAAGCATCTTGAAGTCACATATCAGGTCTTCAACAGAAGCCCAAGAATTACCGAACTTTCAGGCGCACCGGTTTCATTTTCGCAGAGCGAAATACAGAAGTTGGCTCGCAGTGGGCCATTCGGCCAGATGGTGATGCAGTTTGCTCAAGCTGTCCGCAACATAGTAAATCAGCAGAAGGGTGAAAACAGTTTTGAAAATCTGATGAGCGGTTTTGCGGGAAGCTACTTATTTTCATGGAAGGCTGAGGATCAGGACAGAGACAGATTAATTTCGAATATAGTTTTGCTCGACGAAGAATTCGGCGAAACAATTCCGATAATCTCAAACTACAGCGGGACAGCATATTTACTGAATTCAGCGCTGTATTCTGACGGATATTATCTTCTGCGAGTTACGGTAAGTGATCGATTGGATAACGATGAAGAGAGCAGTTCAAGTTCCGATATGACATCAGAAAGATTTCTTATAGACAATACAGCTCCGAATGTATCGATAAAATGCGATACAAGTGCAAGCGGAGAAGTGATAATTTACGGCAGTGCAACAGACAGTATGGGAAGAATATCTGCACTTTATTATCTAGATGAAAACGGACGATGGCAGTCATTGAAGTCTGAGGATGGAATTTGCGATGAATCTCTGGAATATTTCAGAGTAATTCGGAGAGGCAGTGGCTGGACATTTACCGTGAAAGCAGTAGATCAAAGCGGGAATGTGAGATACGCTAAAATAAGGTTATGAAGCATTGGAGTGTAAGAGATGTCTGACAAGGAAAAGCTTTTAGATTTTGAGAAGCCGATATTGGAGCTTGAGACGCGGATACAGGAACTGCGTTCTGCGGCCAGAGAGGGCGGAGTGGAATCTTTGTTCAAAGAGATTTCCGAACTCGAGGTGAAGTTGGTTGAGGCTCAGAGGGAACTTACCGAACGATTGACTGCATGGCAGAGAACTCAGCTCGCGAGGCATGCACTGCGACCTGGCGCATTTGATCTTGCAACACGCATCTTCGACGACATTTTGGAATTGCACGGAGATCGAAGTTTCGGAGACGATGCGGCCATTAATGTTTCGATGGCAAATTTAAAAGGCAGAGAAGTTTTGCTGTTGGGACATATCAAAGGCAGAGAGACAAATGAGCGAGTGAAACACAATTTCGGAATGGCGCATCCTGAGGGCTATAGAAAGGTAATAAGGCTCATTGAATTTGCGGAGAGTTTCAAGAAGCCGGTAATAAGTTTAATCGATACGCCTGGTGCTTATCCTGGAATTGGAGCGGAGGAACGCGGGCAGGCGTGGGTGATTGCGGATGCAATCGAGAAGTTTATGAAGTTGGAAGTGCCTACGATCTCCGTGGTTGTCGGCGAAGGCGGCTCAGGCGGCGCGCTCGCGGTAGGAGTTGCAGATCGGGTTTATATGCTCGAGAACGCGATTTATTCCGTAATTTCGCCGGAGGGCTGTGCGTCGATTCTTTTTCGCGATGCGATAAGGGCGCCGGAAGCGGCCGCGGCTATGAAGATTACAGCGAGGCATGCAGAATCGCTCGGAGTTATAGACGGTATTATTGAAGAGCCGCCGGGCGGCGCTCACAGAGATTGGGACGACACAGCGAAGAGACTATCGGAACGGCTGATATCTTCGCTTGAAGAGATCTCGAAGATGAATACGAATGAGCGATTGGCAAAGAGATACGAAAAATTCCGCAAGATTGGAATATTTCATGAAGCCGAGTCATGATGCTTGGTGCGTGGGTGAGAGTTTGAATTGATAGTCACACGATTTGCTCCTTCACCGACCGGTGCGCTTCATGTTGGCGGAGCCAGAACTGCGCTTTATGCTTGGGCTTTTGCGCGGCATAACAACGGAAAGTTTATTCTTCGAATTGAGGACACCGACAGGGAGCGGTCGGACATGTCGCACGCCGACGGAATTGTCGATGCTCTTCAATGGATGGGATTGAATTGGGATGAAGGTCCGATATTTCAGTCGGATAGAAAAGAGATATACCGTGAGCACGCAGAAAAGCTTGTGGAGCTTGGAGCGGCATACAGATGCTTCTGTTCGCAGGAACGGCTTGAAGAGATGCGCAAGGAGCAGACAGGCAAGGGCGTGCCTGAAGGCTATGATCGGAGATGCAGAAACCTTTCAATTGAAGAAGTAGAATTGGAATTGTCAAAGAAGACTCCGCACGTAATCAGATTCAAGATGCCTTTAGACGGCGAGACGATTTTCAGAGACGAATTACGCGGAACGATTGCATATCCGAATACACAGCAGGACGATTTTATTTTATTGAAGAGTGATGGATTTCCGACATATCACCTTGCGAATGTTATTGACGATCATCTTATGAATGTCACGCATGTTATGCGCGGAGAGGAATGGATACCGTCGACTCCGAAGCATGTTCGATTATATGAATCGTTTGGATGGGAGCCGCCTGCGTTTGTTCACCTGCCGGTGATACTTGCTCCTGACGGAAAAAAACTTTCAAAGCGGCACGGTGCGACATCGGTTCAGGAATACAGAGAGCGCGGATTTTTGCCGACAGCGCTTTTAAATTATCTCACGCTTTTAGGATGGTCGCCTGGCGATGACCGTGAAATTTTTTCGAGAGATGAATTAGCAGAACTTTTCAGTCTTGAGAGAGTCAACAAGCGGAGCGCAGTCTTTGACGAAACAAAACTCAGATGGCTGAATGGAAAATATTTAATGGAATTATCGTGGGATAGATTCGAACCGCTAATTATGCCTTACGTAGAGAAGTTTGGATTGAAAGACGAGCAGTTGAAAGATTGGGGTGTCACACTTGATAAGAATGAATGGATAAAAAAGACATTAGAGCTCGGAAAAGAGCGGGCAGAGACAGTGATTGATGTGATTGAAAAGTTAAGATTTTTTTATGAAGAAGAGATCGAATTCGATGAAGAGTCGGTGAAGAAACATTTCAAGGGTGACGACTTGCAAGGCCGAATTGAAGTTGGTCGAGAAGCAATTCAAGCCGCTAATCCATGGAGCATAGAAGAACTAGAGAAAGAGATTCGAGGCCGAGCGGATGTGAAAGGATTCAAACATCCGAAAGTATTTCATCCGATGCGTGTTGCAGTGACAGGAAGACAGCACGCTCCGGGACTTTTCACTACGATCTTTTTGATAGGCCGCAATCGCGCGTTGAAGCGAGTTGAGAAGGCTTTAGGAATAATTGCAAATACAATCGACCGGTAGCACGACATGGAGGCACAGGCGTCCTCGGTTTGGGGAGGCACAGGCGCCTCGCGTCAATGGATGTGTGGAATAATTGAAAAATGAAAATTGGAAAAATAAAATTTTCAATTTGCACTTTCCAATTTGCAATTTCAAATATAACGGGAGATGTCATGGAGGCACAGTTATTGAAAAATGAAAATTGGAAAAATAAAATTTTCAATTTGCACTTTCCAATTTGCAATTTCAAATATAACGGGAGATGTCATGGAGGCACAGTT
>PEWQ01000094.1 GCA_002780065.1 Candidatus Hydrogenedentes bacterium CG07_land_8_20_14_0_80_42_17 | reverse complement strand
CGATCGTAATTAATGTCGAAACACCAATCACAAATAAAAGAAGTACTTTTCTAGAACGCATAACCTACGCTGAAATTCAGCCGTGCCGGCTCGATTTTGCTGTCAACTACAGGCCACGCATATTCAATTCGTATTGGACCGAGTGAAGTGTGAGCTCGTATGCCAATTCCAAAATCGTAAACCAATGCGGAGATATCGAAATCAGAGGCGCGGTTGAATACTTGCCCGACGTCTCCGAATATGACTCCGTGTCCTCTATCGGTCGGAAAAAATCTCCACTCGGCCTGACCTAACGCATAAAAATCTCCGCCCACTGCCTGCTTATTGATATCTTTAGGGCCAACATCGTCAAGTCTGAAGCCTCTGAGATTGTCCGGACCTCCGAGAAAAAATCTTCGGGCTGAAGGTAATTTCGAAGTGCTTCCGAATCCTTGTGTAAAACCAAGTGAAGCTCCGAACGCTAAAACGTTTCTATCATTTAATTCATACACTTTGCCAAGCTGACCGGTCACCTTCCACGACTCGAGCTCAAGAGCAGTGACTGAGACTCCCAGACGAGATAATGACCCTTCGCGCGGAAACGATCTGTCATCGTAAGTATTTCGTTCGATGTCGCCGGTCAATTCAAGATAATTGTAAGCTCCATCAGTGATATCTCCATAAATCTCGCTCCTGGTATTTTCCAAGACCTTTCTTATCTCTGACCGCGTCGCATCGATGGAGACCTTTCCTACAGTAGAAATTCCAAGCGGAATATTTAGTCCGACTATTCCGGAAAATTTTCGCTCCGTAAATGCTTCTCTAATGAAGTCCTCAGCCTTCAATTGAAATCTACCGGTGTTTGCCCAGCTAATCGGCCACGGCTCGACAATAGTTGCAGCGCCGAAAATTCGCCTTGCTGACGCTTCTGCTCCCAGCACAACCTTTCTGCCGTAACCATTCACATTTCGATGTCCCCATTCTACTCCGCCATTCAGCCGGTCGGTTGTCGCATATCCTGCGCGAACTGCTAGCCATCGCGGCTTCTTCTCCTCGATCAAAATATCTAGATCAGCGTCCATTGTTTTGAATGCCGAATGCCCCCGCCCGATTTCAGACGAGGTTTCACTTCCCATAACCGGTGCAATAACTATCGAACGAAATAGGTCTCGCGATTCGAGCCGCGAGCGTGTCAGCGCAATATCCTGCTGAAGCATCACTGCTCCTCTATTGATTGAAATTTCTTTTTCAATCGCTGAACTTTTTACTGCATTGTTTCCGGTTATATTAGCCTTTCGAAAAAAAACAAGAGGCCCTGCATTGAGCCTAAAAGTCACATCCACTGCGTTTCCATGAAAATCCATTATCGGAGATGCTTCGGCAAATGCGAATCCGTAATCAGAAAACTTTCGGAGTATTCTTGTTCTGGCTTCCGAAGCCTCAATTGGATTAAAAGGCAAACCGGATCGAAGTCTTAGAAGTTTTGAAAATTCCGTAAACTGTAGTCCGCCGGCCGAGCCTTCAATCGAGACTGAACGCAAAATCACTTTTGTCTCTTCCTTCACCGAAACATTTACATTGGCGCGGTTCGAAGAGATATCGACTGTTTCGGATGTGGCTGAAGCGAAAACGTAGCCATGCTTCTGGTAATGCGACACAATTCTGCGAAGATCATTTTCCAGTTCGAGGTCGTCATAAACTCGCGGCAGAATAAAAAAACGGCGTTTTGCCTGAGTCATCAGGGAACGGAGCTTTGCATCGCTAAAAGCTTTATTGCCGGTAAACTCGATCTTGCCGACGATTACTCGTGAATCCTCCGCGTGCGCCGCGAGCGGCATAGTGGCAATTAATAGAATTGCAATTGTATTTTGAACCGAAAACATAACTCAATAATCATGCATGTTTGAATGAAATAATAGAAGAAAAAAATTTCAATCATTTGACAATAGAATTTCAAATAGGTATTTTTTTCATATGAACGAAATACAATTCAATCACATTATCAAACGAGACGGTTCAATAGTGCCATTTACTTCGATTAGAATTACTAATGCGATTTATCGCGCTGCAATTGCCGCCGGTGAACGCGATAGGGCGATGGCGGAGGCTTTGACTAAACGGGTGCTTCAGCTCATGAAATCTGAAATTAAAAGCGATACTCCTTCTGTTGAAGAGGCACAGGATATAATTGAAAAAGTTTTGATTGAGGCGGGACAGGTAAAAATATCAAAAGCTTTTATTCTTTACCGCGACGAAAGAGCTCGAAAACGCGTAAAGCGTGATAAAATCGATCCGAATTCGATTAATCCTCGGCAGAGTGAAAATATCCCATGGAAAAAAATATGGTCGGTATTGAACTTGTCTATTGACCATCATGTCGCTACTGTAAATCAACTGAACGAACGGATTGCCGATGGTTCATTTCCGGATTTAATAAGAGAATGCGAAGAGGCGTATCAGCTCGATATCGCTAGAGCCGCAGACGCTATATTAAAACGCAGAGACGAGGTCAAATTCGTAATCGTCGCCGGTCCTTCCTCTTCCGGCAAAACAACTACGACGATTAAAATTGCGGAGCATCTTCGCAATGAGGGCTTCGAGTTTATTCCTTACCATGTCGATAATTATTTTCATAATCTCGAAGACCACCCCAAAGATGAGTTCGGCGATTATGATTACGAGACTCCTGATGCTATGGATCTCGAACTTTTGAATAAACATTTGAATGAGATTTACGAAGGCAAAGAAGTGCATCCTCCTTTTTTTAACTTTAAGTCGGGAAAGCGAGAAGGAACGACTCATCCTATAAAATTGAAGAAGGGTCAGATGCTTTTAATAGACACGCTGCATGGACTCTATGAGCCATTGACAAAAGGCATTCCGCATGAAAGCAAATTTAAATTATACATTGAAACGCTTTTGCAAATGCGCGGAGTCGATGGTAATTATATTCGTTGGACGGATATTAGACTGTTGAGAAGAATGACAAGAGATTTTCAAAATCGCAATGTATCGTATTCGGGAACGCTGGATCATTGGCACTACGTCAGAAGGTCGGAGCTGAGATATATCATTCCTTATGTCAATGCTGTTGATTATATTGTCAACGGAGCTTTGCCTTACGAGCTTCCATTCTGGTCGGCAAGACTTAAATCCATATTTGAGGAATGGGGCAAAACGATCCCGAAAGATACTCCGAAACAGGACAGTCTAAATCGCGCGACAAGAGTTTACAACTTGCTTGCGAGCATAACACCTTGGACCGATGAAAGTGTTGTGCCTTCGAAAGCTCTTCTGCGTGAATTCATCGGCGGTTCTGAATACAAGTATTAGCCTCTGTAAGTTCTTCCTGCTTGAGGTATACCTAATTCATCTGAAACATTCATAAATGCTATCGGAATGGAACGACCATCTCTTTCAACATAAAAAAGGAGATGATGTCGAGTTGAAAATCATGTGTTGCCGCTAAGAGCAATAACCTCTCCGCTTTCTACATGTCTGCCTGGCACCATCCAATTAGTAGCGTCTGTCAAGTTGCGCACTTTCGAAAAAATAAATTACTCGAAATTAATAACCGCCGTCGCCGCCGTGCTGTGGAAACGTTGGTAAACATGCTTCTCGCCGCGAAAAAGAGTATCGAGGAGTCGGGCGGAATCGAGCGAAAGAAGCAGAGGATCATTCACGTCGGCAGACTGGTCGACGGGATTTCCATCAATGAGGCTATGTGCTTCGGCCTGCCGATCGTATGCGATGGAACGGAGAAGCATCTTGTCTTCGACGGCCGGAACGGGCTATACTTCAAGGAAGAAAACCTGGACGATATGTGCGACAAGATCGGTAATTTGCTTGGCGATGAAAAGAGAAGATTGGAAATGGGAAATAATTCGGAGCGGTTCATCAGGGAACAGATCAATATCAGAATGGTGATCGACGGATACATGAGTGCTTTCAGGTATGTATTAAGATGATGCCGGTCGACATTCTGCTGGTTAGAAACGGAATTCGGCCCGCCGATGCCGGTTCATACGAAAATCATATCGAGCTGGAATACAGCGAATCGAAACCTTACTTCATCTTTGGAAAAGAAAAATCGTGGGAGAAGTTCGGCATCAGGAATCGTGAACTCAGCAGGTATTGGCTAAGCAAATATCCTGATATTCGAAACAGAATCGTCGACAGAATGAAGATGAAGCCGAGGATAAACCCGGATATCTGCAGTTCTGAAGAGTTCATATTCGGACTGGTTTCCATACTCGGCCCTGCGAAATACGACCCGCTCGTAACCATCGTCCGATTCTTTGACGAAAACCAAATCCAGTCGATATCAATGCCCAAGCCGGATGGCTGGTTTGGGGAGGCGATAGGAAAATTATGCGTCGCATCCGGAATCCCATGCAATATATACGGTAAAAAAAGATGAGCGGTCGGATCTATTTTCTTGTCAGCATATATGACATCATATCGCTCAGAAGAATGCTGTCTATTGGCAAGAGACTTCTTGAACTCGGTTATGAACCGATATTCTTTGATCTGACTTCATCGCTCTCCGGCAGGCTGGATTCATTCATGAATTCAGCGGGCATGCGTTTTCCATGCATTTCCCTCCAACCTGCTCCCATTATTGGAATCATCCGGAAAAATATGCCGCCCGATACAATCTTCGCAACTGCGTTAGATACTCCCCTGTCTGAAACCCTGCATAGGGCGAGTGTAAATGATTCAACATGGCTCGAAGATATTTTTGAAAGCTATCGCGTGAATTTCAGATATTACCTCGATGCGGCTCGAATCCATGTTGCTTCCGACAGACCTCGGCTTGCTGTCTTCTTCCAGGAATTCTGCAATCCATCGAGAGCGTTCATATATGCATGCCGCGAAGCCGGCATACCTGTTCTATCATTGCAGCACGGCGAAGGATACATGGAACAATATTCGGCGCTCCCGCTCTTTGCATCGCATCATATCGCTTTCAGCCGCTATAATGCCGACATCCTGGCAAGAATGGGCGCGCCGGAAGAACAAATCTTCATCACGGGTTTCCCAGAAGCTGACAACTCATCAGCAGTTTCAAGAAAACAGATCAGGCGCGACTGGAATCAGCAATATGGGATCGGTGAAAGCTCACACGTCATCCTGGCCGCGCTCAGGCCGCACTACATCGATTCATACGCCGAAAATAACCGTCTTATGTTGAATAATCTCGCTCATCATTTTCCGGCCTCCGGCAAGGAATTGCTGGTTAAGCTTCATCCGTCCGATCAAGCCGTTGGCCGCGGCGATTGCGCCATGGAGTTCCTGGCTCAGTATCCTTTCATCAAGATTCTCGGCGCCGATGAGGAAATCGGCCACGCGCTCGTTGGAGCCGATGTTCTTGTTACCTTCTTCTCGTCGGCATTGTGCGAAGCGGTCGAGAAGGGAATAACCATCTTCGCAATCGAGGAGGATGCTTCCGAGAAATGGCCGCCATGGAAGAAGTTCAACGTCATGAATGTTATCGGCATCGACGAACTGGCGGAACGCTCTAACGAGATATGTTCTCCGGAAAATGCCGAGGCTTTGGTTTCAGACAATGATAACCGAATAAGATTCATTGAATACTTCAGGGGAGTGAATGATGGCCGCGCCGTCGAAAGAATCTCCGCGGCGATCGAATCGATTTTGAATCAGCATAAGGGTTATTGACTTGACGATGTATTGCCGCTTCCCTAGCCTTATTGCCACGCTGGCTCCCTCACTTGCCATTGCCTTGATAGTTTCAGCTCAAATTTGGTAGCGTCTGTCAAGTTGCGTACTTTCGAAAAAATAAATTCCTCAAAATTAATCCAACTTCAACAGTTTTAAAAAAGATAGGCTATTTTCGGCCTGTGGAAAGTTGAAGTTTGTATCGTAGACAGGTTTCTGATTCAATCCAGAAATTGCAAGGGATTGTAGTGCAGACTTTTTGTCTACTCGGCCTCTATTTGGCTACCAGCTTCATTTCAGCCTCGAAAGTGTTGAAGTTGGGTAATTCATCTGAAACATCTATAAATGCTATCGGAATGGATTGTTCAGAACAGAACTATTTGAGCGGTATCAAAGAAGTGAAAAGGCATTAGTGAGTGCCTTGAAGAAAATATTGAAGAGACTTTAACATTTTACAATTTTCCAAAAGAACATCATCG
>PEWQ01000060.1:12035-19486 GCA_002780065.1 Candidatus Hydrogenedentes bacterium CG07_land_8_20_14_0_80_42_17 | reverse complement strand
ATCGGCAATGCAAAACAGGTAAGAATTATCGGAGAAGATACTGATCTATCTTTTTCAGTAAAGGGCAGGTTGTTTGTAAATTCGGAAGCGACTCAAAATTTACCAAGCGGCGAAATCTTCACTGCGCCGGTAGAAACTTCTACCGAGGGCAAAATCTATTTTGACATTCCCACCGCTCGAGATGGTCATCTTGTCGAAGGTGTAAGATTAGTATTCAAGAAGGGGCAAGTTGTAGAGGCACATGCCGACCGTGGAGAAGATTACCTGAATAAGATGCTCGACACCGATTCAGGTTCGAGAAGGCTTGGCGAATTTGGAATCGGCACAAATTTCGGAATAAAAGTTCCAACAAAAGAGATTTTGTTTGATGAGAAGATCGGCGGAACAATTCATCTCGCTTTGGGTTCGGCATACAAAGAATGCCGAGGCAAAAATGTTTCCGCGCTTCACTGGGATTTAATCAAGAGCATCAGCTTCAACAATAATAAAGGTAAAATAATAATCGACGAAAAAGAGTTGAAGATTAGAAGGTAACAGCGCCTCACCTGTCATGCTCCACGCTTGTCACGCAGGCTAAACAGCCGCAGGCTGGGAGCCTGCGGCGACCGCATTCTACCACATTACATATTTCGATTGCCACGCAGGCTGGGAGCCTGCGGCTACCATTCGCGGTCTAACTAAAATTTGCTGCGGCTACCGCATTCTACAACATTACACGTTTCGTTTGACCATTAATAACTCATCCTTCGCACCCTATGCTCTGCCTCGATACTTCACAATGGAGCGTAGCGTTCTCAGAATTATCGATACGTCCATTTCGAGCGAACGGTTCATTGCATAAAAAAGATCGAGTCGTTCCTTCTCTTCCTCGGATAATTCATCTCTTCCTAAAACCTGCACCAGCCCTGTAATTCCAGGTTGAACCATCAATACCTGTTTGCGCCATTCACTCCACTTCTCGACAACCTCAAGTATCTCCGGTCTCGGACCAACGATGGACATGTTTCCAATTAACACATTCAGTAATTGAGGCAATTCATCAAGCGACCATAATCGCAAAAATCTGCCGAAAGAAGTCACACGGCTGTCGTTCTCTTCAGTTCTTCCCGGCCCCTTGCTTCCACTCCGCATGGTTCGAAATTTTATTATCCTGAATTCCTTACCTCTTATTCCAACTCTTTTTTGAATGAAAAACACAGACCCTTTCGAAGTCAGCTTGATTGCCATGGATATGAGAATAATTAGAGGTGAAAATAAAATAAGCCCAAATGTCGCGGCTACAATATCAAACGAGCGTTTCGCTGCAAGATAGTGTCGGTCGTTTCGTACTCCTCGAGTTTCAAGAAAGACCGTACCTCCAAGCTGAATCGGCGTTGCGCCCGAAAGCAGAATTTCACTCATGCCCGCTATCGCCACTATGTCCATGCCAACAGCTTTAGCAATCAAACCGGGATTTGCGTCGTCCGTTCTGACAATCAGAATTTCTTCGTCTCCCCTTTCCCATTCTTCAGGTGAAACGGAACGGCTGATTCTGAATTCCCATCCTTCTCTTTCAAGAAAAAAATTCAGACGCTCTATGTCTAATCCCGATCCGACAAAAACAGCTTTACGTACAGGCGCGACTCTTCTTCCCCAAACAGAGAATGCCGCGCGCCATCCTGTCGCCAAAATAAAATTTGCAATTGCTTCGTAAACAAGAAACAAGCGGGAGGTTTCAAGCACTCTTCCGAAAAATATCACTGCCACCAAAATAACTGTTCCTGATGCCCATGCCTGAAGCATATCGGAATAATCGAAAATTCTCGGGTGTATAAAAGACCGCCTGTATATTCCCGCCGCATAAAAAGCGCCGAGCCGAGTTAAAAAAATCGTTGGAATCACAAAAGTCAAAACAGCTCTGTCAAGTTCCGGAATTTCATTCCCGAATCTAAAAAATATCGCAGATGAGATTCCTAAGTAAACTACTGCGGCATCAAAGATGAGGCCTATTATCGAGTTAAGCCCTCGGAGTGATTTCATTAACTTAAATTACTCCCTGCGCATTAAATCCGGATGAAAATCCGGAACTATACGGCAAATCAATTCCTTCAAAACTTCATTTCGACCCGGTCTGGCATTGGCAATAAGTTCATCAAACATTTTAGGAAAGTCATTCGATATTTCATTGTGGCGGCCAATTCGAAAAACCTTTTTTATTTCGGTAGGCGATACATCTTCACCATCAGTCAAAACTTCTTCATAAAGTTTTTCTCCAGGTCGAAGACCTGTAAACCGCAATGGAATATCTGTCTCAGGCCTCAGCCCGGCAAGTGTTATCATATTCTTCGCTAGATCCAGAATCCTGATCGGCTGTCCCATTTCGAGCACAAATAAGTCGTGTAGATCTCCAAGTAAAGAAGCGTGTATCACAAGAAAAACTGCCTCAGGAATCGTCATGAAAAATCTGACGACATTCGGATGAGTCACAGTGACCGGCCCGCCGCTCTCAATCTGCTTTCTGAAGAGCGGCACAACTGATCCGCTCGATCCTAAAACATTTCCAAACCTGACTGCTGATACTGACATTTTATTTTCAACTCGCTCCCAGTCATTCGAGAAAAGCCACATCTCAGCCGCTCGTTTCGTCGCGCCCATTACGCTTGTAGGTCGAACAGCTTTGTCCGTAGAAATGAACGTAAACCTTTTCACTCCGTGCCTGAACGACGACTCTGCAAGATTCTTTGTTCCGATTATATTAGTCGTCACAGCCTCGAATATGTTCTCCTCCATAAGCGGAACATGCTTGAATGCCGCCGCGTGAAAAACATAATCAGGTTTTTCTGTGCTGATTATCTCTTCTATTCTCTCTTGGGTTCTCAAATCCGCAATGAAGCTGATAATTTTACCGTGACCCTTGCTCCTCAATTCGCTGTCTATGGAATAGATAGCCGATTCGGAATGATCGAGCAGAATCAATTCAGCCCCGGAGTAATTGAGTTGCCGACAAAGCTCAGAGCCAATCGAACCTCCAGCTCCGGTGACGAGAACTTTTTTTCCGTCAAAATCTTTTCTGAAAAGTTCAGGCTCGATTTCTGTGGTCTCTCGTCCCAAAAGATCCTCTGGTTTAATTTCTCTGATTCTGGAAAAAGTTACCGTTCCTTTAATAATCGACAGCAGTCCAGGCACAACTCTGAAACGGGTTTTTACCTCCCGACATGCGTCAATTAGCTCCCTGATGGTTTCACCGCCGGCAGAAGGAATTGCGATAATCAATTCGTCAACACTTAGAGATTTCACCGCGGATGAAATCTCGTTTCGCCCGCCAATTACTCGAACTCCATCAATCCACAGCCCGTGTTTTTTTGGATCGTCATCGATAAATCCGACAACAACCATATCGGAGTTCGGATGCCTTCGTATCTCTTTCAGAGTTATTACACCGGCATCGCCTGCGCCTATGATGATGACCTTGCGAGCGCCCGGTTGATCTTCAGCTATTGCAGGGATTCTGTCCGGCAACAGCCTCAGTCCGAACCTGAACGCCCCTAAAAGGAAGAGCGAAAAGAGCGGTTCAAGAAGCAATACTGCCCGAGAAGTGCCGTCCGGCCCCACTAGATAAGTAAATGCCCAGCCAAGCAGAGAGCCCAGAGAGAGCGCCGCGAGAAGTCTCCGAAGCTCCATAGAACCTGCATATTTGAATGACCACTGATCGCAATGAAACAGCATCAGTGCAACAAGCTTTCCAATTATGACCGCCGGCATAGAAAGCATTATGAGTTTTAATTCTTCTGGAGGAATGTTCGCGTCGAATCGAACTGCCGCCGCGATAATTAAGGCCGAAGCTATTCCTGCGGCATCGAAAATTATAATGACAAGTCTCTTCATTTTTCAGAACTCATATTTGAAATAATTTCTCATATAAATAAAACCGTCCGCATTTCACTTCTTCATCGTCCATTCAAAAAAACCGGCGCTGGATTCTATGTTGCCCATTTTCCCAAGCGCAACTGCATCATAATACCTTGAATCTATGCCTGCGAGAAATATTCGCCTTCCTTCCAGAGAAAGGCTCATCAATTCCGGAAGCTGTTCGTCAATGTCTGCGCTCAAAAGTAAAATGTTATTGAGCCGGCCTTCAACCCGACGCGCATAATCGAGAACCGGCATAGTCTCAGGATCCGCTAAAATCACGCTCCCACTTGGAATTTTTCTCTCCGCATCAGCAAGAAGCTTTTCACCACCCTCCCCGTTTTTCATCGGCCACAGAGCATACCATGTTGCATCGCACCATGGGTTATCCCGCAAAATAATCTTTTCATTTTTCATTGCAATGTAAGTATCCAATCTCGTATGCCTGAAAATATATGCAGTCAACGCAGTGGAAACGAGCGGTAAAATTACGACAATGCTGATAAGAATCGGATTTGACCATCTCTTCAAATCTTCCTTTCGTATCATCCTCGCATGCAGATACTCGACTCCGCATCCTGTGAGCAAACTAAGCGCAAGTAGAGCCGAATTCATCTCGGCAAATAGTCCTATCAAATCTGTTCCTCCTGTGGCAGGAGCAGAACCAATCCATGCGAGAAGAAGAAATTTCAAAAGCTCCGGCATTCGCTTTTTTAAATGCATAGTTCCATATAAAATTAATAACGATGCGACAACAGGAAATTCAAATAAGCTGAAGATAATTAATAACGGATACGAATTAATACTAAAGTCGGACGTTGCCGATTTGAAAACTATTCCTGCAAGCGAAAGGCCGGTGAATATCCAGAACGAAGCGGCGAATCTGGAAAGGAAGAGATATAACGCAGGAAGCAAAAATACCAAAGCATTGTGTGGAGCGAGAAGCGCACCGATAAGCGCCGTGCAATAAGAAAGCGACTCCGCTTTTATTGACCTTGTCATCAAAGCTCTTATCGATAAAAAAATCTGCACCATAAAAATAAACGAAGCCAATATTGCTGTTCCCGGAATAACAGAATTCAGAAACCACGAATGCGAAAAGATCAGCGAAATTGCCGCGCACGTCGAGGTTAGCCTTGAACTTGAAATGTTTCTCACTGCCATGACCAGAAGAGCTAATGTCAGAGCCGAAAGAAAAGCTGAAAATAAATTTATTCGCCATGCCGGATTTCCAAACAATATAATTTTTGTCCATACATGAGCAGGATACGCATAAATTGGAGAAGGAGCAGAAGGGAGATCAAAACCCGCATAGAGTGATGGATTTGGCGAGGCAAGTGTTATCGCATAAGTTTGAAGCGAAGCAGAATTCCCCCACGCAACACCTGGAAGCAGAAAGATCAAATAAAGCACAAAAGCGCTTATTGCAATGACTGCGGCATCCAGCAAGCTTTGTTTTGTGTCAGTATCCATTAGTCGCCTCTTCCTTCAACAAGGGGTGGGAATGAGGAAGACCATTGTGTTGTTGCAAAAGATTTAGGTTAACTCCATTAGTTTTTCTCGTGGAATCCGCTTTGTTCCAGATCGCATTAGATTTTCCCAGCATTCCAAAAATTAAACCTGCAAATGCCGCTGTTGCCGCTCCAAAAAAATAAAATGCAACTGACACACCGGATATTTTTTTTCCTCTTCGTTCAGCAATTGCTCCGGCCATAATTATTGCTCCTGTAATCGGCAGTGCGGCTTTTAGAGGCAAATGAGCCAACCTAATAATGCCTTTCATTCGCTCTAATTTTTTCGCGGCATCTCTTGAGGTTATGAGAAAAATAACTGCCAATGGCAAAATCAGCCAGCGCAGAACTTTTTGTGAAACTAAAGCAAAAAATGTTTTCTTGTTCGGCAGTCCGAAAGAGAGCGCTACTGCAACCTTCGTGTCCTGAGCAACCATTCTTATTCTGCGGTTCCATTCTTCTTTCATTAATGTTCCCGCGCGTTCTTTTGCTCTAGCCTCAGGAACAAAAATATTCATAAACCCGTTTTTGTGCAAAGAGAGTGGAACATAAGAATCGTCAGCAGTGTCCGCAGGAATATTCATCGGCCAATTTTCTTTTCTAACTGCATATATCCCGCCTGCCCCCATTAGAAGCAATCCGGCATTCGACGCGTTTCTCTTTATCCATGTCTCATACTTCCAATAAATTGATTCTCCTCTGCTCGATGCAGTTTCATCATCGTTCTCTAAAATTAAATCTCCTGCAGTAATTCCAACTCGAGTGTCCTCCAACGGATCAACAAGCAAATCAATCGCGCCTGGTAAGAAGATCGTGTTCGCATCTGTGACAACTAAAGCTTCACCTTTTGATTCTGAAATAGCTTTGTATAACGCCGAAATTTTTCCGGCTCTTTCCTTTTCGATTACGTGAGCGCCCGCCTTCTCGGCAAGTTCAGCGGTCTTATCAGTAGAGCCGTCTGAAACGACAATTATTTCCACATTTCTCCACGAACCATTCGCTTTTAAATTTTCGACTCGCTCTTTGATGCACGTCTCTTCGTTATGCGCCGCAACAAGCACAGAAACATCGCGTATCGTTTTTTTTCTGAATTGAACAAAATCTTTTTTTCTATTTGCGATAACAAAAAGAAGAATCGGATAACCTGCGAGGTTCCACGCTAAAAGCGAAGCTGAAATGCAGAATAAAATCATAACTCCATTCCTACTCTGATAAGCGCCTCTTTGCGTCGAGAATCGAATTCGAAAATACTTTTTATTCTTGCCGCGCGCCGCAAATTATTCCGCAGTCTTTGAGCTTCCGATTCGCCTCGTCGTTTTGCAACAAGATGAACCGCACTTCGAAAATACATAAGCTCTCTTCCTGAAGGAACTTCAATTCCTCCTTTATGCACAATTGAAACAGAAGGATCGTAGATATTGTAGAAACCCGCATCGCGAGCCCTTAGGCACCAATCCGTCTCTTCATGATACATAAAAAAGTTTTCGTCGAACGGTCCTATTTTTTTCCAAGCGTTTAACGAAATGACAATGCAGGAGCCTTGAAGCGTATCTACTTGAGTATTCAAAATCGGCATACTTCTCTTAATTCCTATGCAACGAATTATTTTCTGTGCCCCCAGCAATTCCATTACTATTTTGAACGGCTGAGGTTCTGAATAAACAGAAGCCTGAATCTCTCCGCTCATAGACAACACTGCGGGCCCCGCGGCCGCAACCTCCGGAACAATCCATGAAAAAAATCTCAACCACGGTCCCGGCAAAAGATATGCGTCAGGATTAATGAGCATAACATGTTTCGAAGGGCGCTTGCTTCGCAACGATGCAGAAATTCCGGCATTTACGGCATAAGCAAAACCTTTGTTCTCGGAAAATTCTATGACTTCGCACCCGATTCGTCGAAATTCTTCAGCTTCTCCGGTTCCATTCTCTATTACAATAATTCGATTCAGTATCGGTCTCAAACAATGTTTGGCAGATAATATCGCAGTCTTAGCATCAAGCGCAGAAGCATAATTTACCAGAATGAGATCACACGCCACAATGCTCGCTC
>PEWQ01000060.1:2721-12011 GCA_002780065.1 Candidatus Hydrogenedentes bacterium CG07_land_8_20_14_0_80_42_17 | reverse complement strand
CTGCTCCCAGCAGAACTGCTCCCAGCAGAGATCGAACGAACTTGCACTACCGGAGCATCGGCATTGCGATAAACTTCCTGAAGCGACTCAACCATCTTTTCGATTCTGAAATTTTCTTCGTACCTCTGTCGCGCCCTTTGTGATAATTCAATGCTGTAATTATTTTCCTCGAAAATCCGCTTTATTGCCGATGCGAATAAAGCAGTCCGTTCCTCTTCTCTGCGTTCCAACGGTATTATTGTTCCGGCATCGCCTACAATCTCCGGATTTCCCCCAGCGTTAGAAGCTATTACCGGAACACCGTGAGCAAGGGCTTCAATGATTGTCAAAGATGCGCCCTCGCTTCTTGAAGTATTTACCAAGACAGCAGATTTTTTCCAAACCTCAGCCAACGATTCTTTGGGAGGCTCAAGTTCAATCTTGCCTGATTTCAATAATCTGACTTCGTCCAGTAATGGCCCGTTACCTATCATTCTGATTCTGCCAAGCTCAGGATGCCCTGAAATCATCTCAGCAATTTCAATCATATCCATCGGAGCTTTTTCCTCTGAAAAACGGCCGATCCATACGATGTCGCGCGCGTCTTCGTGAATGCGTGAAAAATTATTTTCGATGTCAGGCACGCCGTTTCGCACTACAACAATCTTTGTTCTATTAAATCCGCTGTTCGAAAGCTCGCGCGCATCCGATTCGCAAACTGCTATGACTCGATCAGCATTATTCGCCGCCCACATATCAGCCCATTTATACCATGCAGAAGGCAAAAGACGCGAATGAGCAAATTGCCTGTGACTGCCATGAATGGTCATAACTCGAGTGACTTTAAGTCTCGAAATTGCGCCGAGAAGATTTGCTTTCGGAGTATGAGTGTGAACTATGTCAGGCGCATATCTCCGAACAATATTTCGGAAAGGAGAAATCGCTTTCAAAGGCATTTTCCCTTCACTAGGCAGAATAATGGTCTCTGCGCCGCATTGCCTGTATCTTTCAATCATCGGTCCGTCAGCAAGTGCTACGACAATATGTTCGGCCGGCAAATATCGAATAATGAATTCAATATGTTTTTCCGCGCCGCCCACCTCGGCGGAACTGATAACACTCAGTAGTCTCAATCGCTTCATTTATTTCTCCATTCTAATTCAAAATAGGGTCGGTTCCCATTTTTTTCTTCCACCATGGAGAATTTTCTCCACTGCTTGAAATTGGGTATCTGAATATGAGCGGAGCAAAAACCGAATATGGAAAAACCGCTCCGTTCCTCTTCTTAGCAAGCGTTATCGAGGCTTCGGCATTTTGAGTATCCAATTCTGAAAGCCAACGATATGTGACTGGATCGACTCCGTATTCTTTCAAGCATAATCTTTGTGCCGTCTCTAAATATTTAAGCGCAGATGATTTGTCTCCGGCAACAAGAGCTTGAGCTCCTTCGTATCTGTAATGCCTCCAATCAAGCTTATCATAATTCGGCTCTATCATCTTAGGCTCAACCATTTCCGCATCCGGAAATTCTATTCCGTAATGCCTGTCGAGCCATGACGGAGTGACAGGCAGAGTTTCACCATTGAATCTCGCCGCAAGAACAGGAGCTGATATCCGAACTCGATTTATCATTTCTTCAGCCTCTTCACGATTTCCGTTCTGTGTGTAAACCCACGCCAAATCGAGCAGAGACGGAGCGAAAATCATATTCGGATCTTTTTGTAAAGACTTGGAGAAGAACTCGATTGCTCCTCTTGTATCGCTTTTTTCAAGAGCAACATAACCTGCAATTCTCAATGAAGTCGGGTCCTCATTCCAGCCTAAAAACTCCGGAATTTTTTTCAGACTAATTGCACGGTCGATTCGGTGAGAGAGCGGTTCAAAAGGCAATCCATTAATCTTCGAATTCAAGAGCGGCAAAAATCCGCAAAGAATAATTCCTAAAGAAACAGCAGAGAATGGAATCCACCTTCTCATCGATTCTAATTTAATTCTGTTCATTCCCCTTCCCAAAGCAATCATCAATAGAAAAAGCGTCATAGGCATCCACAACGGATCGTCAGTCAACGAGCCTCCAAGAATTGCCGCTGAAATACCGAGCGCGATTTTATCGCCGCGATTCGCGAGGTTTTTTCTCAAACCGTTCCACAGAAGCCAAAGCCATGCCATAAGCCCTATAATTCCGTTTTCGAATATGACGCGCAAAGGCAAAGAGTGAGGGTGAAGTTCCCACTTGGGCCACTCGAGATATTTTTGTCCGACAATCGGAAACGACCACTGACCAAACCCTAAAAGAGGCGATTCCTTAAATGCGTTCGCAACACCTTTCATCATAGAAAGCCTCTGCATATTTGTTATGTAGGTAGGATCGAATTTTGCGATAAGACGAGGTATGTAGAATATTGAACCCAGAATCGCGGCTGATAAGAGACCAACAACAACTTTTTTTCGCTTCGCTTTGTCCATATCAAAAAGCGGTATGAAAAGTCCGCATGCCGCTGATATCAATCCTGTGCGCGACTGTGTCATCAGAATACCTAAAGCAATAAATGCAAAGATGAAAACTGCAAGTTTATGGTTAAGTTTTTCTTCTCTGAATAATATCCATACAGGAGTTATAGACGCAGCAAGAAATACGGAAGAAATATTTGCTCCAAGCAGAAATCCCGAAGAGCCCATCGCAAGTCCTGGCAATCCGAGCATAGCGGCATTTCCTATCGCTTCGGCAACAACTGAAAAAGAGAGCAGAATAGAACCAACTGTAATGGCATAAAGAAATTTATCGTCGGAGAGAAAACTGCCGAGCAAATTACCCAATATTGCGGCGAAGGCAAGCAGGAATAAATATTCAAAGCCAAGCCCTGGAATCGGCGCTGCAGCCAAAGAAAGCACTGCCGCGATAAAAGGAGCAAACAAAACTATTTTTATTATCTGAACATCTTCAGATAAAATCCGTAGCAAAGCAGATAAGCCAAATAGCATAACAAGATAAAAACGTCCTACAGGATATAAACCGCCGCGGCCCAACGTCATTCCAAAAATTATTCCAAGCAGCATCATAAGCAGAGAAATATTATTCATTCGCTCTTTAGTCATATTTTTTTTTGCTCGAGCATAACGCGATATTCTTCATCTAATTTTTCAAACATTCTCTCAATTGTAAATTCTTTAGTGAATGCCGATTTTGCTCTCAATGACATATTCTTTCTCAACTCCGAGTTTTCATGCAATAAAAGTAAAGCATTCAGCATGCCCTCTTCATCATCAGTTGAAAACAAAAATCCATTTTCACCATCTTTTATTATTTCCGGTATCCCGTCCACTTCGGCAGCCACTGCCGGAATACCTAAAGCGCATGCTTCAAGAAGAGTTCTAGGCAATCCCTCAAAATATGCAGTGTGCAAAAGAGCGTCAGCGGCGGACATAATTCTGCATGCATCTTCCCGCCAGCCAAGAAAGAGAGCTCTGTCTTCAAATATTCCATTCGCCTGAAATATCTTCTCAGCCTGAGCGCGAAGCGGTCCGTCTCCTACTGAAATATATTTTGCATTGGATATTTTTTTTAAAAACTTCACTGCTATGCGGGCAGATGCCAGCGGATTTTTTTGCGCTTTGAAATTGCCGACACTCATAAAAATAAACTCATCATCTCTGATTCCTAACTCATCCCTCGCCTTCTGCCTCTGAACAGCAATTTTTTTTGTCTCTTCTGATATTCCGGAGCGAATCGTAATGAATTTATTTTTTTCTCCAATTCCAAATGAAACGGCTTTTTCAAGATTCGAATCAGAAACGGTAATTATCCTGTCAGTAATTTTTGCCGTAAGCCTTTCAAGAAAAATAAAAAAGTTGTAGACAAATTTGGATTGCAAAGAATTAAAACCCCATCCGTGCGCCGTATGAATAATAATTCTGCATCCTGCAAACCAAGCCGCCCATCTGCCGAGTATTCCGGCTTTAGATGAGTGAGTATGCACTATATCAGGCATAAGTTTTTTAATTAATCTGAAAAGAGAAATGAACGCGCGTAAATCATTGAGCACCGAAATGTTTCGGCAAAGAAAAGGCAATTCAATATAATGGTCTCCCAAAATCATTGCGGCTTTATGAGAAAGCGAGCCCTGCGCTGCGGCAATCCAGACTTCATATCCCATCTTCGTGAATTGTTCAGCCGAAAGAATTGTATTGAGCTGAGCTCCGCCCAATTCCAATTTTGTAATTATATGAAGTATTTTTTTCTTTCTTTCAGAATAGGTTTTATCTATTTTGCCGGATTGAGACATTAAAATATCGTATTCCTTAGATTAGTATTCGTCAAAAACGATAAAAAAAATGAGCGGGCAAACTCCGCAGTTCAAACCCGCTCAACGGCATTAAGGTTATTATAAAGCTAATCTCTTCTGAGATTTTTCACTCACTATCATTTTCGGCTGAAAGGTTATTAAACTTTAGTTGCATTTATCTATTGACAACTTTTTAAATCCGTTATATAAAGGCACTTGAAAACGCGGAGTGCGATTGCAATACTTGTTTTGTCCGAAAGAACTAGAACAAGAATATTGCCGCTCATTCTTTCTGGCGACGCTAGTTGTATGGGGAGAAGCGTAATGCCCTGCGTGATTCAGAAGGAGGTTGTAAAAGTATGCCAACTGGTCGAGTCAAGTGGTTCAATGCCCAGAAGGGATACGGATTCATCAAGCAAGATGATGGTGATGACGTATTTGTTCATTACTCGAAGATCACAAGCGACGGATATCGTTCCTTAGCTCAAGGTGATGCAGTCGAGTTCGAAGTTGCTGACGGCGAAAAAGGTCTTCAGGCAGTTAACGTAACGAAAGTTCCGTAACAATTTGAATCCGAAGCGCGCTGATTATTCAGCGCGCTTTTTTATTTAAGATCCGGAATCTGGAGAAAATGTCATTCTTCTATTTTTCTACATTTGGTAAGAGGGCGGCATGCATCATGACTTTACTTTTTACCATCACCTTGACTTATTCACTATTCTCGGCCTTTCGCCGATAAGTTTTTCGATTTTAGAAATGTCTCTTTCAGCGCTTGCAATATCCGAATACGCTCCAACTGTTACAACAGTCAAATTGTTTCTCGCTTGAATATTTGCAATGTAGCCTTCCCTCTTTAATCGTTCTGCAAGATTCACTGCATTTTCACGCACTCCGAATGCTCCAACTTGAATGGTGTATTTTGAAGAGCTTGCAGAAGCTGCTGCAGGCTGAGGCGCCGGTCGCGGCGAAGCCGGTGGAATTCTTGTCTGCGGCTTAAGCCGTTCTGAGCTCTGTGCCGCTCCACTAGGAGCTTGAACGAATGCAATGTCTGCGTCTGAATAATCCTTTTGTAAACGTTCCGAATATTTGCGCGCCTCAGATAAGTTTCCCTTCAGCAGTTCAGAAAGGTTTTGCAATAACCAAGCTTCTTCCTCAATTCCCGGATGTTGAGCTAGCACCGCTTTGTAAATCTCAATTGCTTCTCTGAACCTGCCGAGCTTAATATTCGCCGCCGCAATTCCCAACCGCGACGCCGGCTGATATTTACCTTCAAGATAAGTTATTAAATGATCAGCCCACTTCTGTCTTGACTCTTCGTATTTCCCTGAGCGATAAAGCGCAACAGCATGAAGATAAGATGCGTGCTCGGAAATGGAACTCTCTTTCATTCCTGCTGACTCTGCGAAAAACTCGAGAGCGGATTGAGGTTGATCAGCAATCAGCATCAATTCGCCTGCCGCCAGCAGTGCTGCAGCCCGCATCTTAGGCGAAAGCGCGGCCACGCTCTTAAGCTCTGAAACTGCATTTACAGGGTCGGTATCGGTGAGTCCCAATTCGTAACGCAGTTGAAGTAAAGATTCTCCTCTCATTCTTTCAGAGGAGCTTTTGAGCAAAGAAACTGCATCTTCCAATTTTCCGTTCTCAACCAACTGCCGCGCTTGAATCACTTCTTGAGGCTCTGCATAAACTCCGCCGCAAAAAAATATCTGCAGAACTAAAAATGCAATCGCAACTGCTTTACTATATCTCACGTATCCATCTCCATATTCTTTTCGCCCTTTGCAGTCTTTCCTCTACCTTCAAAACATTTTCCACATACCTGCGAGTCTCATCCTTATGAAAAAAAGCAATGTCGCTGTCCGAACCTTTTTCCCCTTTTAACCATTCTCGGATAGAAGACGGTCCTCCATTATAGGCGGCTATAGCTAATTTAGTATCATGAAAATCTGTAATCAGAGATTTGAGATAATATGCAGAAATTTGAATATTCATTTCGGGAATAAATAAATCGGAAGTATCCTTCAAATTAATTCCATTTTTCGCCGCAATATGAAAAGCGGTTTGAGGCATCAACTGCATGATTCCGATCGCGCCGGAAGGTGATACTGCAGAAGCCCGAAATTTGCTTTCTGTATACGCAACCGCAGTGAGCAATAAGGGGTCTACTCCGGTTTCAAGCCCTGAGCGCCGAATCTGAGCGTAGTAACATCGCTCGTATGCAATTTTGTAAATTGATTTAACTAATCTGTCTTTTGCCACGTAGAGTGTTATTCCAAAAATCAGAATTATAACTAATAAGAATATTTTTTTCATTTTTCTATACCATCTTCTTGAAGACAATTGTCTTCAAGTTCTCCGCACATTGCAAATGATGAAACTTCTTTTATCTTTACAATTCCAAATTCATTGCTTCTTCCGCCCTCAAATTCGACATTGATGTTTCCCTCGCTTCTTCCGACTCCAGGAGCTTCTATCAGCACCTCGACACTTCTGCCAATATCGCGTTTTCTGCGTTCCAAAGCAACTTTCTTCACCTTATCGAGTATCTCTTTGCATCTCTTTTTTCGCTCAATTATTGGAATTGAATTTTCATTATTAGTAAGCGCGGCGCGAGTGCCATTACGTTCGGAATATGGAAAAGCATACGCGCCATCAAGCTCTGCTTTCTCGATTAACTCCAGCGTCTCGCAATGATCCGCCGGAGTTTCACCGTCATAGCCGGCAATGAAATCAGTGTTTATGGTAAAATTTTCGTTTCCATTTCTAAATGCTCTGACGAGTTCAAGAAAACGCTCTGAGCTATATCCTCGGCGCATCGCTTTGAGAATTCGATTTGAGCCGGATTGAATTGGAAGATGAATATTCGGCATCACACGCCGCAGTTTGCTCAATCGCTCAATGAACTTGTCATCGATAAATGCCGGATGAGATGTAACAAATCTGATTCGGCTTATTCTCGATTCAGATTCGATTATTTCAAGAAGGTCGATTAATCTCGGTGTATCAGGTTTATCGATTCCAAAATAAGAAATGTTCTGTCCGAGAAGAATGACTTCTTTGTATCCTTTTGTTTCTAGCAATTTAATTTCATCAATTATCTGCCGAAGAGGTTTTGATTGCGCCGCGCCTCTTCGAGAAGGGACCACGCAATATGAGCACGAATTGGAGCACCCTTGCATGACCGTAACGTAAGCTGAAACACCGGAGATATACGGCGCAGAGATATCGTAAGGCGGCAGAGCCCAGACGAAACTTATATCGATTACAGGTTCAGTTTCAGATTCATGAAGAGCTTCAGCGATGCGGGAAATTCTTCGCGGTCCAAGCACAACCGAAACGCCATGCTCTTCGACAAGATTTTTAGCGCCATCTTCAGTGACCATGCAACCGCAAACAACAATCTTCTTTGGAAGTCCCGATTTTTTTCGCAATTGCTTTAATCTTCCAAGAAGTGAATAGACTTTGTCCTCAGCCTTCTTTCGGATTGCGCATGTTTCAAGAATAACTATCTCTGCGTCTTCAATGGAATTGCAAATGCGAAATTCGGAAGAAGAGAGAAGCTCAGCCATCACAGAAGACTCCTGCTGATTCATCTGGCATCCGAAGGTAACTATGTGAACTGGTTCAAACATCAATTACAGTATAAACGTAAGAAGAAGAAATTAAATAAAAAATCTTCAGATTAAGCCAAAGGCAGATGAAGCCGAACGACTGCGCTTGTCGAGGTAGGAAATTTTTGAAAACTCTTTCTTTATGCCCTGCGTTCTATTATTACTTTGAATTGATTTCCATCAAGATCATTTTCAAAATCGATGTCGGGATATTCAGTTAAAGCCCTTTGCACTCCTGTCCCTATCCCTCTGTATGGCAAAATTTTCGTTGCGAATGATGATAATATCGGATTGCGAATATTTGAATTTCCATTCTTTATATTCTCCACAGTTAAGTTATTAGGTAAATGTCCCGGGCTAATTATTTCAATACGATTTTTAAAAATAAATATCCTTATGTGTGAAGAAATAAAATAATCTCTGTGAATTAAAGCATTGACGAGCAATTCTTCAATCGCAATTTCAGGAATTTCCAGAACGCCAAGTGAATTAATATTTTGTCCACCCTGTACTTTCATTATATTTCGAAGCATAAATGATTTGCCTGCCCTAAAAACCTCTTCCATTTTTCCCGTTATATCGACGCTTTCGATATAGGTTTTAGCGTCAATTTCGTTCCCGGGAAAGCATATAGCCTTAACAATAAAAACCGGCAATTTTAATTGCGGGTTTTTAGCAAAAAGCAGAGCACCGCTAACATTCATACTGCCATTCTTCATTAAGTTCATATTTTCAAGTATAACTGGGATAGAATTCTTTTGATCATCTAATCTGATTTTATTATTTTTCTCAAAAAACTCGATAAAATAGGGAATATCTACATCTGCAACGGTCATATTATTTATTACTATTTCATCTCCATGAATTAAACCAGCCTGCTGAAAAAGCCTTTGTATTTCCTCTCTAAAAGTAGCCTTACGTTTGTCCGCTCCACTTTTAACCCAAAAAACTCCATCCTTATCAGAATAGGGTTTGCTTATTCCGTCCAAAACAGTAATAACCATAACCAATCCTTTAGGCAAAGCAATATTTTCTGTCTGTGGATTAATCGGAGGACGAACATGCTGCGATGCGGCATTGGACACAAGGCCATTCAACCTGTTCATATCAGTAGAAGAAAGGCCCGTAATCTCGCCAGTATCACTTACCCCAATAAAAATTTTTCCTCCACCAGAATTACTAAACGCAACCATTTCCTGAGCAAGTGAAATGACATTAGTAACATCGCCCTTAAATTGATGTTTGCTATCTTCTCCGCGAGAAATTATTTCTAAAAGCTCTGTAATTTCCATATCTGATAAATCTCCTTTCGACGGTTAAACGCTTCTTTACCGCCTTCCATAATATCCACTATTTTGTGCTGAGTTTCAGGGCAATCAATATTTCCATCTATAATTGTTATCTGTTCATCTACATA
>PEWQ01000060.1:0-2610 GCA_002780065.1 Candidatus Hydrogenedentes bacterium CG07_land_8_20_14_0_80_42_17 | reverse complement strand
TTCATAAATAGTTTGATTATCAAGATCATCTTCCGGCTGATCAATCAAAATCAAATCGTTTTCGCGTTGACTAAGCACAAAAAGAATTAGGGCAGAGGACCGTTGTCCTAGCGAATGATGCTTTAGTTCTTTATCTCGGTATTTTATGGTAAATCGATTCGGGACCTGCCACGTTAATAACGCTATCATATTATCATTGAAATACCCATCAAAAATAAGGGCAGAAGAACCAACAATTTCTTTCGCCTTATCAAAATCTTTCATTATTGCACCGAAGTCTGAAAAGCTATCTACAAGGCTTCTAAAAGTATTCTCGCGTATTTTACTCCCCCTGAATATATTCTTCATATATTCAACAAACGCATTTTTGTCTTCTTTAAATTCAACGGAAATCTGCAATGAAGAGTGATTTTCATTAACTTTCTGAAGCTCTTGTTGGACGGCCACGTATTCTTCGTGCCACAAATCATTTAATTTTGTTAACTCAGTAATGAGCTCTGTTCTCAATTTTAATTGTTGATCTTCTTGCTTTTCAAGGGCACTCAGCATTTGAGACGTTTGATCAACTACTTTTTTAAGTTTCAAAAACTCATCAGGCCTTATAGCTTGAGCTCCCTGTTCTTTCAATTCATCTGAAAGCTTTCTTTCTATTTCGGCAAATTCCTCTTTTAATCCAGCTCTAAGTATATCAAATTCCTGCGCCCGACCCATTAATTCATTTAGGGCTGAATGTCCTTCTTCCAATGCCTTCTTGACAGACGCAAAAGATTTTGAGACTTTGTTATATATTTCAAGAAATTTTACAAAAAATTCCTTATTCTGTTTTGACTCATAATGCCCTTGGCTTAACAACTCATCTTCAAAGCGAGCAATGAAGTTTGCCAATTCATTCAAGTAATCTTTGGTTAACTTAACAACTTGTTGCGTTTTACGATTATCGGCTTCAAAATCAATTTGTTTTTGAAGTTTAGCTTCGACCGCATGTTTTTTGTAAAAATCCAGTTTAAACATTGCGTCTTTCTTTTTTGCATCATACTCCTTCTTTTTCTCCTCCACGTTCTCAAGCTTTTTTAATTGCGTAATCACATCTGTAACCCTCTGCCTCTGAGCTTCAATGCGATTTCTAACGGCGCTTAAATTGTCTCCCACAAGTTTTTCCACAAGATCTTTTTCGAACCCCTCGCCCGAGCTGGATAAATCTTTCTGCCCAAAATATATAGGCCTTGAAATAATTGTCTCTCGAATCGATACTCCTGGCTGTAAGACTCCACCAACATAAATATCTGGCTGTTCATTAAGAATACGACGAATTTCATACTCCTGTCCGCGTCTATCCATGGCTTTCAGTGTAATTTTTCCACCGCTACCCAATGTATGCTGAACTAATTTAGTTTTATAGACACCTTCTACTACTTTATCGCCAAAAGGGATATCTAAAGCATATCTTACCGCTTCTAAAATTGATGATTTTCCGCTTCCTCTGATACCTATTAAAGAGTTTAACTCTGGTGAAAAATTAATTTCCTGTCCACCAAGAACACCGCCTTCAAATGATATACTCTTAATAAATGAATGTGTATATTTTACAGGAGTGGTGGCTATTCTATTTTTAAAATCAACCAACGCATACTTAACCGCAGAAAAAATAAAGTCCCCTACCTTAATATAGATTTGTTTGCCTTGTCCGATTTCATCGATAGATTTACAGTCAGACCCTTCTATCTCTGCAGGATACCAATTACCTAGCCAATTTTGCACTTTAACTCTGCAGACTCGATCCTTAACATCATGAGTCATAACTTTTTGAAAACCAAGCGTCTTATTTCTAAATTGCTCATCCTTTACCAATTCCTGAATCCGCCCCCCAACAAGTCCTCCCCACAAACCATTATCAGCCTCAACATGAGCAAAAAGTAAAAAATAATCTTTACCAAATTTATCTAGTTCACTAATGGTTTGAAGTAAATTATGATTTGAGCGGGCATTCTGATTATCATAATTCGACTGGCCGGAAAATGTAACGCCTAAAAAATCGTTAATATAGTCTTTATTCTCAGTATTACTAATCCAGTCGTCATTAAAAACAACTAAAACATGCACACCCCCTTTCCCATCATTCACAGAAAGCTCGAGCCCCGGCAATAAACAAATCTCTTCTTTTAATGCGTTTTTCCTTAATGTTTTAAACTCATTCAACTCAAACTTATTATGATTAGTAATTACCCCTAATCGAATTTCAGCTCTTTTTAAGGCCTCAATATATGAGGCGATAAATTCGTTATCTTTGCCATTATAAGAGAATTCCTTATCAACCTTGGTATGCAGATGAAAATCAGCTCGCATCCAAGTAGAACCATTTTTAAAAATATTCAAATCTCTCATTTTATCCTCCATTAATACATCTCCTACTTTTTATTTTATGGCATGTTTTATTCACTGGACCCCTACCAATCTAAATAACTTAATCGCATCGCTCCAACTCTTCGGTTTATATTTATCCCATTCTTCTTGTTTCACATAAAGCATTTTGTAAGTGATTCTTTTCTGGCGATTATTTGCATCATCGCACCATTGAACAAGCCTTTTAATCTTCAAGGGATCATCAAAATC
>PEWQ01000162.1 GCA_002780065.1 Candidatus Hydrogenedentes bacterium CG07_land_8_20_14_0_80_42_17 | reverse complement strand
GAAGCCTTCCGATTGTCTCCATCACTTCTCTTTTTACAGGAATGGTTTTGGCGTTTCAGACAGCGTATCAGATTAACAGATTCGGAGCGGAAATTTATGTCGGCGGAATCGTTGCTATGTCTATGTTCCGCGAGCTGGGCCCGGTGCTCACTGCAATAGTTGTTGCAGGCAGAGTCGGCGCAGGAATTGCGGCTGAACTCGGAAGCATGAAAGTGACTGAACAGATCGATGCGATGAGCAGTATGGGCGTTGATCCGCTGAATTATCTTGTGGCTCCAAGATTCGTTGCAACGGTTCTAATGATCCCTGTCCTTTCTGTATACGCTGATTTTATCGGTTACTTCGGAGGCTTCATTGTTGGAGTCTTTAAGGTAGGACTGAATGCGGGACAATTCATCGATCGGACAATACAGATAGTTGCTCCTCGGGACATTACGACAGGTTTAGCAAAGACATTCGTATTCGGAGCAATTATTTCTCTGGTCGGATGTTTTATGGGATTTAGATCCAAGGGCGGAGCATCAGGCGTCGGACAGGCGACAACAGCGGCAGTCGTTCTCGCAAGCATTTTAATTCTCGTCGCGGATTATTTTATGACTTCTATAATTTATCTGATGGAGTGATTAGCGATGAGCATTGAGATTGTCGGAGTGTACAAAAGTTTTAGACAGAACGGAAAGAAGCAGGTTGTCCTCTCCGGCGTTGATTTGACGATCCCGACCTCGAGCTCGGTCACCATTATCGGAAGATCCGGAACCGGTAAATCCGTGCTCTTGAAATTAATTACCAGATTGTTTTTTCCGGACGCCGGATCGATCAGAGTTGACGGAATCGAGGTGACGACCGCTTCCAGAGGCTCTATTTACGAGTTGAGGGAGAATATAGGTTTTCTTTTTCAAGGCTCTGCGCTCTTCGATTCTATGACTGTGCGTGAAAATGTCGGATTCGCATTGTGTGAAAGAAGCAAATTGGCTTTGAAAGAGATCAATGATATTGTAATTCAGCGGCTAAAGGCTGTAGGACTGAAAGAGGATGTGCTTGATAAGATGCCGTCCGAACTTTCCGGAGGAATGAAGAAACGGGTTGCGCTTGCCAGAGTGCTTGCGACGGATCCGAAATACATTCTTTACGATGAACCGACTACAGGACTGGATCCGATCACGGCGGATGCGATTAACGATTTAATTATTTCGACGCGTGAACAGTTTGGAGTCACATCAATTGTTGTCACTCACGATATGACATCCGCTTTCAAGGTGTCGGATTATGTTGCTATGCTGTATGGAGGTCGTATCATCGAGTGGGGTACGCCTGAAGAAATTTTGAAGACGCAGAACCCTTATGTGCGCCAGTTTGTTCAAGGCTCATCTAAAGGTCCGATTTCAATGTTGGAGTAGAGTTAGATTATGCGAAGAGGTTTTGAAATTTCAGTCGGAGTTTTTGTTGCGGCGGCGGCGCTGTTTTTGGCTGTCATGATTTTCATGAGCGGAAACTACCGAATGATCGGCGGAGATAATTATACATTGAGAATTGGATTCCGTGATGTCTCAGGCTTGAAGCCCGATGCTCCTGTTTTTATCGCGGGTACTCAGATGGGGCTGGTGAAAGAAATTAATTTTCATGAGCCCAAAACAATCAACGGAAAAGATACTTATTTTGTGACGCTTACTTTACTGCTTCCGGGTTCGGTTGATTTGAGAAAAGGAACGAGAGCGTTTGTTTCAAGTCAGGGATTTCTTGGAGAGATGTTTGTAGGTTTGGAACCGGGATACATGAATGAGCGAATCGAAAATAACGCGTTTATTCGCGGACGCGAGATGGTTTCCTTTGCTGATGTTCAGCAGTCGGCTGATGAAACGCTTCGAACTGTAAACGATGTTGTCGGCAGTTTCAGAGGGTTTTCGAATATTGCGAACGATAGAGAATTTACTGAAAATCTGCGTTCAACTGTATTGATTGCAAAAGCTATTACTGTTGAAATCAGAGACCTTCTTGTTGAAAATAGAACTGATATTTCTCGAGCAGTTAAAAATTCTACGAAGAATATCGAAGAAGGCAGTTATGATTTTAGAAGAATGGCGGCGGATTGGAGAGAGTCGTCGGGCATTCTTCTGACCGAGGTGGAAAAACTGGTGAATCGGACGGAACGAATAGTCGGAAGCGGCGGAGACTCTGTTCTGTATGGAATAGAAAATTTCCGAGTGGCATCAGGAGATTTCAGAATTGCAGGCGAAGATTTTAAAGCAGTTTCATCTGTTGCGCGCCGAGTTTCTGAACAAAAAGAGACTGATCTTCTTGAAATCGTTTCCAATGCGAAATTAGTTTCCGATGAATTGAAGACTGCTTCGGGTAATCTAAGAATAATTATTTCGGATCTTGAAAATGGCCGCGGAGCTTTGGGTGTTGCATTGAGAGATACCTCTGCCGAAATAGATATGAAGATGCTTTTGAATAATCTTGATAAAGCCTCGGCAAGACTGGAAGAACTGCTTTCAGACGTAAAACAGGATCCCGATCGATATCTAAAAAACTTGAATCTTAAATTCTCGGTCTTCGGTTCCGATCGAAATTCAGGGTCGCGCCGAGAACGCGTCGGCAGTTCATATTAACTCTACGGAAAAAATGGTGAATGAGAATCTCTTCGAGAAAAATTTAGAGGAACATTTTCCTCTTGCGAGGAGGATGCGGCCGCGGAGTTTTGAAGAGTTCATAGGACAGAAACAAGTATTAGGAAAAGGCAAACCGTTAGAGCGGTTGATCTCTTCAGGGCATCTTGCTTCGCTTATACTCTTTGGGCCTCCTGGCACGGGTAAAACTGCGCTCTCTCATTTAATTGCGGAAAGCTATTCTGCCGAGTTTTCTGCGATGAATGCTGTAACATCCGGCGTCAGTGATATAAGAAAAATTTCCGAAGAGGCAAAAGAACGGCTTATGCTTCACGGAAAAAAGACATTGCTTTTTATCGACGAGATTCATCGCTTTAATAAAGCTCAGCAGGATGCGCTCCTGCCTGATATTGAGAACGGCAGATTGATTTTGATTGGAGCTACTACTCATAATCCTTCCGCGTATGTCACCTCTGCGCTCGCTTCGAGAACCCATTTCTTCGAGTTTCTGCCGCTTAACGAAGAAGAACTTTTTGCTGTTGCATGTATGGCTCTAAAAGATTCTGATCGCGGGCTCGGTAGATTGAAATTGGAAATCGAAGAAACTGCATTGAAATTTTTGGCAAATATTTCCGACGGCGATGCGAGACGCCTTTTGAATATGCTCGAACTTATCGCGGCTTCTGCACCTCTAGGCTCGAAAATTTCCAGAGACGAAGCTGCAAAGTCGATCGGCAGAAAAGTTATATTGCACGATAAAGATGAAGATGCGCATTACGATTGCGCCAGCGCATTCATAAAGTCTTTGCGCGGAAGCGATCCCGACGCGGCAATATATTACATGGCGAGAATGATAGAGGGCGGAGACGACCCGAGATTTATTGCTCGAAGAATGATGATCTTTGCTTCGGAGGATATCGGCAACGCTGACGTGAAAGCGCTTCTAGTTGCAACTTCTGCATCGCAGGCGCTTGAATTGGTCGGAATGCCTGAAGCAAGAATTATTCTCGCTCAAGCCGCAACTTATTTAGCTTCCGCTCCGAAATCAAATGCTTCATACGAAGCGATCGATTCTGCTCTCAATGATGTGAGAAATGGGAAACTTTTGGATGTGCCGAATCACCTTAGAGGAACAGGATACAGAGATGCTGAAAAATTTGGCAGAGGAGAAGGCTACAAATATCCGCACAGTCACGGCGGATTCGTAAAACAAAAATATCTTGCGGAAGATAGAAGTTATTATCTGCCGAAAGAGATTGGGGATGAGAAACGCTTATTTGAACGTTTGAAAGCGCTGTGGGGCGAGTGGCCCAGAAAGGAAGAAAAGAGTTGAAAGACGCACCGATTGGTATTTTTGATTCGGGGATAGGAGGTCTGACAGTTGTCAGACGGATTGGAGAAGTTCTGCCGAATGAATCGATAGTTTACATTGGAGATACGGCAAGGATTCCTTACGGCTCAAAAAGTCCTCAGACGGTTAAGAATTTTTCAATAGAAATAGGTTCTTATCTTGCAGAAATTGGAGTGAAGGCGGTCGTCATCGCTTGCAATACTGCGTCCTCTTACGGGCTCTCTACTTTGTCCGCAATTTTGCCGGTGCCTGTTCTTGGAGTTGTTGGGCCTGGAGCGCGTGTTGCCGCTACAGCCTCCAAAAATGGAAAGATAGGCGTTATCGGAACTAGAGGAACGATCTGCTCGGAAGCGTACCAGAGCGCAATACTTGCGAATCGCCCTGAATTAAGAGTCTATGCCGCAGAAGCTCCGCTTTTGGTTCCGTTTGTTGAAGAAGGGCATCTGGACGATGAATTTGTTAAGTTGGCTTTGAAATTATATCTTGATCCGATCCTCGAAAAAGGTATCGATACTCTTGTTCTGGGCTGCACTCACTATCCGCTTCTTCAGCCTGCAATAGAAAAATATGTCGGAGACAAAGTTAATGTAATTGACTCGGCATCTGCAACAGCTCTGGCTCTGAAAGAATTGCTCAAGAAGACAGAATTGATGAAAGATAGCGGAACAGTTTTGAAGAAAAGATTTTATTGCACGGACAACCCTCAAGGTTTTAGACGCGAAGGAAGCAGGTTTCTCGGCAAAGAAATTGAAATTGTTGAATTGCTTCCGCTCGAAGAACTTCAGCGTGCCGGTTCAAAACGCTGAACGTTGAAGACTGAACTCCAAAAAGATTTTATAGACGAAATTAAGTCTTTTAAAGAATTTGGTAAGAAAACTCAGTCCTTTGAATTTAAATTTAATTCTATAACAGTGCCTTTTTTCGTGAATGAGTTTTGGACGTCGCGCCAGCGACAGGCTCATTCGCTCCATGAAATTTCATATCGAGCATGTTTCAAGCCGCAACTGCCGCGCTTCTTCATAACTCGATTGACAAGAGAAGGAGATACGGTTTATGACCCATTTATGGGCAGAGGAACGACACTTTTGGAATCTGCGCTTCTTGGAAGAATTCCGTTTGGCTGTGATGTGAATCCTATCTCTACAATTCTTGTCCGACCGCGTCTTTTCCCTCCAGCTATTGTTGAAATTGAAGACAGGATTAAAACGATAGGACTAAATTCTGACTGTGAATTTCCGGAAGAACTTCTAGTTTTTTACCACTCTGAAACTTTGAAAGCTGTCGTGAATTTAAAAAACTATATTTTGGATAAAGAAAGCGAAGGCAAACTCGATCCTATTGATTCTTGGATTCGCATGGTTGCTACGAACCGGTTGACAGGACACTCAAACGGATTTTTTTCGGTTTACACCTTACCGCCGAATCAGGCTGTCTCGATGAAGTCGCAACAGCGTATAAATACAAAACGAGGTTTGACGCCGCCGCTGCGTGATGTTAAAAAGATTATTCTGAAGAAGAGCCGTAATTTATTAAAAGATTTAACTGAGTTCGACAGGATTGAATTGGAAAGAGTTGGTAAACTTGCAAAGTTAGAGACTGCGTCATGCGATAAAACAGAGTTCATTGAAGATGAAACTGTGAGTCTTGTAGTCACATCTCCGCCATTTTTGAATGAGGTGAATTACAAGACGGATAACTGGTTGAGATGCTGGTTCAACGGAATTGATGCTGAAAGAATTCAAATATGGCAGATAAAAAATATTTCGGAGTGGCAGTCTGCGATGCAAAATGTTTTTGTTGAGCTTTGCCGCATTTTGAAGCCTGGCGGATACGTTGCTTTTGAAGTCGGCGAAGTGAGGTCTAAGACAGTGAAATTGGAGGAATTGGTTTTACCTGCCGGAATAGCGGCAGGACTGACCCCGCTCTTTGTTCTGATCAATGAACAGGTTTTTACAAAGACCTCGAATTGCTGGGGAATAGATAATTCTCAGAAGGGCACGAATACAAATAGGATTGTGCTGTTTCAGAAAAAATGAAGATCTGATACATTAGATAAAACTTTTGTATATCTTTCTGGTCCAAAGAAATGTTGATAACGTAGAGATTGAAATAGTTCGATGGCGAAGGATTCGATAGAAGATTCGGTGAGGTTAGACATAATAATCATCCTCCTGCCATT
>PEWQ01000018.1:0-5749 GCA_002780065.1 Candidatus Hydrogenedentes bacterium CG07_land_8_20_14_0_80_42_17 | reverse complement strand
ATTGGAATTAGAGGGACACAACACCTAATTCTATATTTGAAATTGCAAATTGGAAAGTGCAAATTGAAAATTGCAAATTGGAAAGTGCAAATTGGAAAGTGCAAATTGAAAAGTACAAATTGAAAAGTGCAAATTGAAAATTGCAAATTGGAAAGTGCAAATTGAAAAGTACAAATTGAAAAGTGCAAATTGAAAAGTGCAAATTGGACAAGCCCTATTATAAAATATGCCTTTCCCCTAGAAAAAGTGTTATATTGATACTTTGATACTTTCGAGAAAATTGTTTATGGATTGTGATGCGTGAAGTGTGGAATGTAATTTGACCTTGCCTCGAAAAATGCTTCTGGGTGCTGTCTACGGCATTTTTGCAATGCTACTGCTTTTGGCAGGAGAGGCGATTCTTGAGGAACAATACTCAGGAAGATTTATTCCGTGGACTCAACTACTCATTCTTTACTGTGCCATCGGTGCTGTTGCGGGAATTATAACAGGACACTTCTTTGCAAGCAGACAGCGATTTGCGGCTCCAACTGTGCTTGCACTTATGATTACGGCGATCGGTGCGTTTCTTTTACATCGGGAAACTTTAATCTCTCCTTTCTCATCAGATGGGTTTTCTTTTTATCTTCAGATTTTAACCGTGAGTTTTTTAATTTGGATTCTAGCATGGCTTCTCAACTGCACCTTTGTTGATAATGCGGGCAGAGGCGGCAGAATTATCGTGTGCGCAATGGCTCCTGCTTTGCCTACATTCGCTCGAGGGTTTGAAGAAGCAATTCGCATGGAGGGAAAATTTTCTTCCGTCATAAATCATTTCTCGCAATGGCCTGCGCTTATACTGCCGCTGGGGCAGGCGATGCTTGTTGTGCTTCTCGCATGGTTCTTCAGGCGCCGGCGCATTTCAGAGGCGATTGCGCCTGCTGCGCTTCTCATTGCCGCAGTTGCTGCTCATATTCATCCGAGCTTGCCTAATCATGTTGATGTGGTTGCGCCTCAAGTTGACCGACTCAATGTTGTAATTCTCGTTTGCGATTCGTTGCGCGCGGATCGAACTGGAATCGAGGGCTATGTCCGCAACACAACACCTGCTCTTAACTCGCTTGCAGAATCCTCAACGGTATACCATCGCTCGATATCGTCGCATACTTTTACGGCGGTGAGCGTCACCTCAATTCTTACCGGCCTTTCTCCGGTTGAGCATAAACTTGTGACGCTTGATGCTGTCGATCCTCATCCTGAGCAATCTTTGCCAGGCCGGCTTCGGTCGCTGGGATACAAGACAGGGGGCTGGATGTGGGAGGAATATTACGAGGCGGGCGGACTGACAAAGACTGCGTTCGACGAATTTTCGCGCGGCTCATGGGAGATGCGCGACTCGTCTTTTCTTGAGGGACATCCTGACCGCTGGGTTTTCGGATATCTGACTGCATCTCTTTTCGGATGGACTCGGCAGACCGGCTTTCGCGTCAAAGGAGAATATAACCGACTACAGGCGAATCAGATTTACGATTTCATCAAGCGCGCAAAGAATCAGAATCAGCCATTCTTTGTTTATGCGCACGACCTGAGGCTCCATATGCCGTCGACTGCGTCGCCTAAAAAAGGAAGACTATGGAGCAAGACTGCTTCGCCGCGTGACGTGCAGCATTTCTGGTCGGTTTGGGGTGAATGGAAACCTAACACTTTGCCGCAGGGTGAACTTCTTGATGTACTCAATGCTTTTCGCAACCGCTACGATGATGCCGCGAGATCGTTCGATGATTTTCTAGATGAGTTCCGCATCTTTTTGAGAGAAGAAGGGCTCGACACCCGCACGCTTATTATCGTTACAGCAGACCATGGCGAGCCTTTGGGCGATGAAAACATTGTCGTGCGCATGCCTGATCAAATCACACGAGGATTAGTATGGGTTCCACTCGTGTTGTATGATCCGCGGCATTCAGTGCGAAGAGATGACACTGCACCAATCAGTTCTGCAGAGATTGCCGGACTCATCTACGAAAAACTCAATCTTTCAAATGACCGAGTGCGGCCCGCTTTAGCTATGGGTGGAGTGCAGGGAGAAGAATACGTAACAGACGGTCGATACATCATTCGACAGACTTCAGGACTTGGACCGTGGATTGCGTTTCCAGGCGAAGCATTGCCTCCGCCGCCGCTGACAGCTATGCGCTTACAAAAAGCGTTGGCGGATTGTAAAGAGAAGTGGTGAGAAGTTGACTTTTTTCGCTTCAACGATAACAATTACTAAAAATGTTCGAAATATTATTTGCAACTTTTCTAATTTCATCTCAGCCGCGCGTCGATTTTAAAGCGGATACTTCTAATTATGTTATTGACTCTCGCCGTATGGAACTCATCGGAAATGTTTCAGTTATCAGAGCAGGAACGACTACTGAATCGGAACTTACTTTAAAGGCAGACACAATCTCAGGAAAGATAGACGGATTAATTACAGCCGAAGGCGCTGTTCAAATTGAATATAGTGGAAGGACTGCTACCGCATCGCATGGCATTTATGATATTGCGATTGGAGAGGGCAGATTTGACGACGTGAAATTTGTTGAAGACTCGTGGTTTGTCAGGGCAAAGGTTATGCAAGCGCTCGGCACGGAACGTTTCGAATTGTCGGATGTGACGGCAACTTCATGCGACAAAGAACCTCCGCATTATCACTTCAAACTCAATCGAGCTTCTTACGACGGCACTCATTTGAAATTATCAGGAGCAACTATGTATATCGGTAAGACCCCGGTATTTTGGTGGCCGTATCTTTCTTTGAGACCGGCAGGAGGAAAACCTCCATTTAGAATTCGTGCCGGCAAGTCGGATTACGAAGGCTACTTCGTAAAAACTGCTTACAGAATTATCTCGACCGATGCTGCTGATGCTGAAGTAATATTGGATTGGCGTTCTCGCCGCGGCTGGGCATACGGAGCTCTAGGGTCAATTGCATTGAAGCGTGGAAATCTGGATTTTGATCTTTACAGAATTGATGAACGCGATCGCGGCGGCAGAGGAGTTGCTCGCGCTCAGTATAGACAGGAACTTCTGGAGAGGCTTACTTCGAGAGCTGACATTTATTTCGTCACCGACGGACTTTTTCTTCAGGATTATCGTTTCGAAGATTTTGCTTCAAAGCCCGATCCAATTTCGCGAGCTTCGCTTTCGTGGCGCGGTGACGGAGCCGCCGGAGTTCTTCGTGTCGCGGTGAACCAGCGCCGCGATGATTATGACCTTATCGAAAGATTGCCGGAACTGAGATGGAATTATTCTCCGCATCCCATATTTGAAAAAGTTTTTTTGGAAGCTAAAGGCGGCTTTACTGTCTTTCGGATCAGCAATCCTTATGACAGCGGAATAGCTTCGCTTTCGAAAAGAGACAATCCATCCGCAGGGGATGATGTCGGGTTAACAAGAGGCGATGCGGAAATCAGAGTTAGAAGAAAGTTTGAGCTCGGAAAAGGTTTTGCGTTTACGCCTGAGGCGCGAATATCGGCTATCGGATATCTTAATGACACTGGAGCTATTCCGGAACCTTATCGAGTTATGCCGTCTGCGGGATTTGCTCTTACAAATTATAGGCGCTTTAACCTCTCGAATGATGTTTCGTATTCGATTCGGCCGGGGCTGGAATTCTTGGAACGGGGTTTGGGTTGGAATAGAGGAGATGCATATTCGATAATTGAGCACATTGACCGCGAGCGCGATGCAAGAACTTTGAAAATTATTTTGGATCAGGGAATGATGACTAGAAACGGCCGCACGTGGAAGGAAAAGCTGAGAGTGAGGCTGGACGGCGGTTTTGATTTTGACAGAAATGGAGCTGAACGCTATCTTCCGATTGTAGGAAAGATTTCGGTTTGGCCGATACAAAATTCTTCTTTGGATATCGGAGTGACTTATTTGCCGAACGGAATTGGACTCCGCGATGCATGGACTTCATTCAGTTATTCGAGACCCGGCGTGACAATTTCGTCTGGGTATAACTATCGCCGCGGCGATGCAGGGCTAAAGGATTATGAGAACGCTTCACTCGGAGCGCTGACCCGTTTTGCAAAAGTATGGGAATTCGGGCTGAATGCGTCATATAATTTAACGGAACAAAGAATGGATTTCGCTTCGTATAATTTGACTAGAGAGTTCCATGATTGGATAATTGGATTTAGAATTACAGATCAGAAGGCAGTTAATAGATGGGACTTCAGAGTCAGCGCGGAGATGAAGTTTCCATAATTTTAGGAGAAGAGAAATGGGATCATTAAAAATAAGCATGATTGGCTCAGGTTACGTTGGACTGGTGACAGGAACATGTTTTGCGGAGATTGGGCATAAAGTTATTTGCGTAGACAATAACGAGGAGAAGATTGCTTTCTTAAGTTCCGGCGGATGCCCGATATATGAGCCAGGACTTCCGGAGATGATTGCTCGGAATATTGCGGCCGGACGGCTTTCGTTTGACACTTCTATTGAAGAAGCCATGAGGGAGACTGATATAATTTTTATAGCTGTTAATACTCCGCCCCGCGAAGACGGTTCAGCAGACCTTTCTTATGTGGAGAATGTTGCCCGCACTATCGCGGAAAATCTTTCAAGTTTACCAAATAATTCTTACAGACTAATTGTCGACAAAAGCACCGTGCCTGTTGAAACGGGCGATAAGGTCTCTCGAACTATACGTTATTACGCTCCGCACGACAGGGAGTTTGATGTCGCATCCAATCCCGAATTTTTGAGGGAAGGCTCCGCTGTTGAAGATTTTCTTAAACCGGACAGGATTGTTATCGGAGTCACTTCTCCTCGCTCGGAGGCGCTTTTGCGCGAACTCTATGAACCTATTCATGCGCCGCTTCTTGCTACGGATATTTATTCGGCAGAAATTATTAAGCACGCGTCGAACTCTTTTCTCGCAACAAAGATTTCTTTTATCAATGCCGTCAGTAAGCTCGCTGAAGCGACAGGAGCTGATGTAGAGATGATTGCTCGTGGAATGGGTTTGGACAGGCGCATAAGTCCGAGCTTTCTTTCTGCGGGTTTAGGCTACGGAGGCTCATGCTTTCCAAAAGATGTGAAGGCGTTTCATAGAATTGCTCAGGAAAAAGGTATTGATTTTTCTTTATTGAAAGAAGTCGAGCGAATAAATGACGGTCAGCGCAAAAATTTTGTAAAAAAGGTTCATGAAGCGCTTTGGGTTGTGAAGGGAAAGAAACTTGGAGTTTGGGGACTCTCGTTTAAACCGAATACTGACGATATGAGATCGGCTCCTTCGATAGATATAATTTCCGAGTTATTGAAAGAAGGCGCTGAAGTGATTGCGTATGATCCTGTAGCAATGGAGAAAGCGAAAGATCTTCTTCCGAAAAAAACTGTGTATGTAAATTCAAAAGAAGAAGCAATTAATGGTGCGGACGCTTTGCTTGTTTTGACCGAATGGAAGGAATTCCGATTCTCCGATATTCTTGAGATAAAAAAATTACTTAAGCGGCCGATAATTATCGATGGTAGAAATATGTTCAAGCCGCAAGATATGACGCGCGCCGGTTTCGTTTATTATTCGATGGGAAGACCTCCTGTTTTGAATGATGAAAGATAAGCATTCGTAGCAAGCCTCCAAGGATACGCATACAATGCCTCACTATCTATGACCGTGTGAAATAAGTGCAAAATGCAAATTGGAAAAATAAAATTTTCAATTTGCACTTTCCAATTTGCACTTTCCAATTTGCACTTTCCAATTTGCACTTTTCAA
>PEWQ01000102.1 GCA_002780065.1 Candidatus Hydrogenedentes bacterium CG07_land_8_20_14_0_80_42_17 | reverse complement strand
ATAACCTGCCCCTACTATCTATCTGTATCTCGCCATAAGTTCCGCAATTGATTCCGGCTTCATACCTATATTTTGCATCCATTCTTTCAACTGATCCGACATAAGTAAAGACTCTAGTTCCTCTCCAGGTAATTCATCAAGTACAGACACAAGTTCTTTTTCACTCGAAACTGTTTGACCATTTGGAAGAGCAAACGGTTCTACGATAACTACCTCTTCGCCTTTTTCTCTCTTCTTCTTTCTCTTCTTTAATTTCTTATCAAAATCTTCAGGCTCTGCAATATCAGATATCTGGCTCTTATATTCCTCCCAACGTTTTCTCGCCTCGTCAGAAATAATTATCGCCGGAGCCGGACCGACTAGCTCGGCAAGCTGAGCAACATCGATTCTGGCAAGCTCAGCAATATCGACTATGCCGGCGGCAGAAAGAATCGGAGCCGTCTCAGGTCCAATATTAAAGCTGGCGAAAAATTCTTCAGGAGTACTTCCGAAAGCAATCTTCAACAACTTGTCAGCCTCATCCTTTGATATCTCGCTCTTAGAATGAATATCGATCTTCCAATTCGTCAGCTTCGCCGCAAGGCGTGCGTTCTGACCGTCCTTGCCGATTGCGAGCGAAAGATTCTCGTCTGAAACTATGACCTCAGCAGTCTTCGTGGCTTCGTTTACAATTACTCGCTCGCACTCGGCAGGCGACAAAGCATTTCTGATGAACGTCGTCGGCTCTTCGACCCAATTCACAATATCGATCTTTTCGCCGCCAAGTTCCCTGACAATAGTCTGAATTCTAATTCCTTTTTGTCCGACACATGCTCCAACCGGATCCACGTTTGAATCCCGCGAAGAAACCGCAACCTTCGATCGGAAACCTGCTTCGCGGGCAATCGCCTTGATCTCGACTGTCTTGTCAAAAACCTCCGTAATCTCCATCTCAAAAAGTCTATTCAGAAACCACGGATGCGAACGTGAAAGAATAATCTGAGGTCCTTTCGGTCCAAGCCTGACTTCAATGATCACGGCTTTCACTCTTTCATTCTCTTTGTATTTTTCGCGCACAGGAATTTCACGCCGGGGCAATATAGCTTCGGTCTTTCCCAGTTCCACAATCAGAGAGCCGTTCCTTACACGCTGAACTTTTCCGTGAATCAGTTCGCCTTCTCTGCCCTTGTATTCCTCGTAAATAAGCCTGCGTTCGGCATCTCTCATCTTTTGCCTAATAACCTGTTTTGCAATCAAAGCCGCCATTCGGCCAAAAACATCAGTTATGTTTTCGGTCTTAGAGCCAATGCTCGAACTGGTAATTTCGACATACACGGAATCACCCAATCCATAATCTTTTGCAATTGGATCAGATTGAGCAATTTCTGTCAGAGAATCCTCTACACGCTCAACAACTGTCTTAGCCGCTTGAATTGAAAATTTTCCATTTTGGTTCAACTTAGTAGTGACAGGCATGTTCACTTGAAAGTGTTTGCAAAAGGCTTGAGATACTGCTTCCTCGACTGCAGTTTTAAGTGTCAACTGGTCGAATCCCTTCTCTGCTGAAACCTCTTCAATAGCTTCTGATATCGGTAAAGAGGTTATTTTCTGTTTCATATAACTGAATACATCTCCCGAAGATAATTCTCCTATAACGCAATTTTATTAGCTCATAAAAAGAGGGCGGAGTTTTTGCTCCACCCTCTTCTATTTTTTATGAGGTTTAAATTGAATATACGCATTTATTTTTATTATGCAAGACTTATTTTACTTAAAACGAAAAAAAATCTTGAGCTGCAAAAAAAAATCAGCATAATGTAATAATGATATTCCAAAATATGAGTAGTAAAATATGACGCGTTTCTTTTTGACGGCATCGGGTAAGGATCGTCCGGGCATCGTATCGAAAATAACAAAAGTTCTTTTCGATGAGGGATATGATATAGAAGATTCAACAATGGCGATACTTGCAGGCAGGTTTTCGATGCTGTTTGCAGTAGCGCATGCTGAAGAGAAAAGCCTTGAGTCATTGCTGAATGCTCTGGAACCGCTAAAAAAAGAAGTCGAATTAATTCTTCACTGCGATGAAATAGAAGACGCTTCAGAAAATAAAAAAAATACAAACAACAGCGGAGAGATTTTTTCCATTTCTATTTCCGGAGGCAATAAATCCGGAATAGTTTACCGCGCTTCTAAAGTTCTGTTTGATTTTGGAATAAATATTATATCAATCGAGACTCGAATTATTGCGACAGAAAATACGCCTATCTATTTAATGCTGGTCGAGGCGAAGCCTACTCGTAAAATCGATATGATTGCGCTCAATCGTGAACTGAAAAGAACGAGCGAAGAACTTGATGTCGATATTCGAATTAACTCGATGGAGCCGGTCACACTCTGATTAAGTCAATTCTTTTATACCCTGATCCGGCGCTTCGCAAAATTTGCAGGTCAGTGTCGTTGTCGAATGTGAGAGAACTTCTAGCCGATTTAGCCGATACTCTTTATGCAACAAATGGTATTGGGCTCGCCGCACCTCAAATAGGAGTAGATTTGCGGGTTGCTGTAGTTGACGCCACAAGAAAACACGGTGTAGTAGGGCACGGGCTGTTGACGCTTATCGATCCCATGATAGTTCATGAAGGCGGCATAAAGTTGGTTAGAGAAGGATGCCTATCCATTCCCGATTTTACCGGTAATGTAAAACGATATGAAGCCGTAACGGTTGCATCTCGAGATATCAACGGAAGAATGCATGCTTGGATATGCGACGGGCTCGAGGCAATTGCGGTTCAACACGAAATCGATCATCTCGACGGAAGAGTTTTTCTCGATAGAATATCCAATCTCAAACGCGATCTCATACCAAGAAAGGTATAGAAGAGGCTATAGGCATCACGCACCTCGCGCACCGCAATTCGATTATACAATTTAGAAAAGTAGAAGAATGTTGCCCTCTACATCGCTCTCTTCAATGCAATTTCGAATACTGATACGATGGTTTTAGCGTCCTCAATTGTAGTGCAAAGCGGCGGCTTGATTCGAATTACATTCCCTGCCATTGCTCCCTTTCCTAAAAGCACTCCTTCATTCTTTGCTTCTTCCATTATGTCGAGCGTCAACTGAGGCGCCGGTTCTTTCGTCTCAGGATTCTTAACTAGCTCTACTCCAAGCATCAATCCTTTGCCGCGCACTTCACCGATGACTGAATATTTTTCCATAAGTTTCTTCATTCCATTTACGATCTCTTGTCCGACAACCCGAGCATTCTCCGCATATTTATACTTCTCGATTACATCGAGCACAGCTTCGCCCTGCGCCATTGAAACAGGATTGCCGCCATAAGTATTGAAGTGAACCTTTCCAGTCATCGATTTTGCAATTTCAGATGTGGTGATAATTCCTCCAAGCGGAATGCCGTTTCCGATTCCCTTCGCCATTGTGATGATATCGGGCTTGACTCCCCAATGCTCAATTCCAAAGAATTTGTCGCCTGTTCTTCCAAACCCGGTCTGCACCTCATCCGAAATAAAGAGTCCGCCATATTTTTTTACAACATCATAAATTCGTTTGAAGTAATTTGGTGGAGGGCAAATAACGCCGCCAAAGCCCTGAATAGGCTCTGCAATCAATGCCGCGATCTTTCCGCACGTTTGATATTTAATCACTTCTTCAAGTTCACGCGCGCAGTAATCGACAAACTGATCATCCGTCATCTGCTCGGGTTTTCGATACGTGTATCCTGCAGGAATATGATGAACTCCAAATACATAAGGAAGTGAATGGCGCCAGAGCGATTGGCCTGTAAGCGTCATCGCCATCAAAGTTCTTCCGTGAAATGAATGCCTGAGCGCTACGAATTCGTGAGTGCCCGTGTAGTTCTTCGCAAGTAGAGCGGCAAGTTCGGTCGCTTCTGAACCCGAATTCGTAAAGAACGAAACCTTGAGATCAGGATTCGCGTTATTTGCAACTTTCGCCATCTTCTCGGCGTATTGCACAATTTTAGGATGATAGTAGAGCGTAGTCATGTGCTGGAGTTCTTTCATCTGAGCGATCGCACGATCGAGAACTTCAGGATGACAATGCCCGACGGAAATAGTAACGACCGCGGAAAACGCATCGATATATTTTTTCCCTTTGTCGTCATAAACATACTGCATCTCCCCTTTTACTATAGTTACGGGATTGCGATAATATGTCATTGTCGAAGGAAGCAAATACTCTTTGCGCTTATTGCCGATCTCTACAGAAGTTAATTTTTTTTCCATTACTGCACCTCTTGCTTTTGTTTTTTACTAATAGAACATTGTAGTCTATTTAATCAATAAAGATTTTGCAATCATTTTTCGGACTTTTTGAATATTGTCTCTGCAAGAATCGGATATGCGACAAAAGCTATTCCAAAGCTCACAAACCAGGCATAAGTATAAATGGTTCTGAATATAGAAGGTAAAGACTCAGGCGAAATAAATTCAACCTGAATCAAAAAACCCGGTATATTTGGAATGACTCCAAGAACAAATGCAGTGATACCTGCAAAATTGAATCCCTTATATTTTCCGTTTGGAATATAGAGCTGAAGCAAATCGATCTTTGCTCTCCTAAAAATGTAATAATCCGAAATCATGACGCCGGCAATACCGCCCAATAAAGCAGAGTAGCCTATCAGCCATGTAAAAATATAGGCTCCTGCAGATGCCAAAAGTTTCCATGGCATAATCAGAATGCCGATGAATCCTGTGATTATTCCTCCCATCTTGAATGTAATTTTGTTCGGAGCAAGATTAGAGAAGCCTACAGCCGGAGCCACAACATTTGCCGCAACATTTGTTGTTATCGTCGCTAAAGCAAGTCCGAACATCGAGACGAAAACAATCAAAGGATTTTTAAATCTTGCGAGAAGCTGAACCGGATCCCACGGGGCCTGCTCGGAAATCAAAACGTCCGGAAACGCAAGCAAAGAGGCGCACGTGACGAAGACTCCGATGAATGCATAAAAAGTCATCGTAGTCGGAAGCCCCACCGCCTGCCCAATAAACTGTTCTTTCTGAGACTTTGCAAACCTTGAAAAATCCGGAATATTTAAAGAGAGAGTAGCCCAGTATCCGACCATAGCAGTCAAGAGCGGAAAGAAAACAGTCAACCACCAATTCACTTTTACCCCGCCGCCAACGGGTTTAACTTCTGTTGTAATGACAAAATCCTTGCCGTTTTTATCAATAAGTTTCACTGCGGCGAATTTTTCGTCCGCGCCGGCATTTAGCGTCAGCAACTCGTTCGGCTCGATTGTTTCACCCGCGTCGGCAAACCCCGTCGCGTCTTTCACAGAATTCCCGGCGGCAACTTTTAATTCTGATGCTCGATACGAGCCGTCACTGTTCTTTAAGAGGTCGAGCTTCAATTCTATACTCTGATCATCGAGCCTTACTGCCTGCAAAGACGGTTCCTGAAAGTGATCCGACTGTGCGAGAACATTTGCAAATCCGCCTCCTACGCTCCATGCCCACCAGCCTAACGCCAAACCGATTAGAAGCAGAATCGGAGCTCCCCACGCCTCAACCTTTCTGATCGATTCTACTCCGGCAATAACTATCGCCATGTGCAGAGCCCAAAAGAAAAGAAACGAAAGTGTTTGACCGAGATTAATTCCAAGAAGTGGTAAAGGCCTGCCTCCAAGCAGTTCTCCGATTCCAGGCCAAAAGACTCTGATCATCTCGTAGATCGCAACTCCTCCGATCCAAGTCTGAATTCCAAACCAGCCGCAGGCAACAAGCCCCCGCAAGGTAGATGGAATGTGTGCTCCAGAAATTCCGAAAGAAGTTCTAATTAAAACAGGAAATGGAATTCCGTATTTTGTTCCTGCATGAGCATTAAGAATCATCGGAATCAAAACCACTGCGTTGCCGAAAAGAATTGTCAGAATAGCCTGTTTGAAATTCATTCCGCTCGACATGAGCCCGGCCGCAAGCATGTATGTCGGAATGCAGACTGCCATGCCAATCCATAAGCATGCAATATCCCACCAACCCCATCTTCGCATCTTTATGGGAACAGGAACGATATCCGGATTTGCTAAAGGAGAATCTGAAATATCCGAATTCAATTCGTGCAGACCGCCTATTTCACGTTCCGCATTTTCCAACTCATTCCATGGAATCTTATTCATCTGCTCATACCTCCGATTAAACCACAAATAAAATTGAACCACTAATGAACTCTAATTTACACCAATTATTTTTTTATTTAATTAATATTTATTTTAGTGTGCATTCGTGTTTATTCGTGAGCTGTCCAAAAAGTGTTTACATGAGTCATTGCGAGAAGAATGTGTGAAATAATTGAAAAATGAAAATTGGAAAAATAAAATTTTCAATTTGCACTTTCCAATTTGCAATTTCAAATTA
>PEWQ01000075.1 GCA_002780065.1 Candidatus Hydrogenedentes bacterium CG07_land_8_20_14_0_80_42_17 | reverse complement strand
TTCTTTGGAAGATAGGCTGGAGACAAGGATAAAAAAAATAAAAAATTATTTAAAAATCTCCGTGTCTCTGTAACTCCGTGGTTCAAAAATGCTACTTGCACGAGCCCGGTAAATAAATTCTTGAGGAGAAAAAATTTGTTATCGATTAATAGCAGCTGTCCACTGTGTGATTCTACGAATACACGTATTTTTTTAAAATTGAAAAATAAAAATATTTTTCGCTGCAGAGATTGCGGAGCAGATCACGTTAATCCAATTCCGGCAAGTGAAGAGATAGACAAAATTTATAGAAGCGGAGAATACGAGACAAGAGCCTACTTCAAAGACGATACTATTCTTCCTGATTTTATTAAGGCTTCAGAAACTATATTTGCTTACAAATCCGAAGGAACATGGCTCGACTTAGGCAGTGGAAAAGGCGAGATGGCCAAACTTGCAAAAAATCAGGGATTTCAAGTGACAGGGGTCGAAGTTATTAAATCTTTTTGTGATGAATTGACGACTCGATATGGAATTGAAATGAAATGCGGTTTCTTCGACGAAGTGGATCTTCCTAAATCATATTTTGATGTAATTTGCGGAATCGATTTCATTGAGCATCTTTCTTCACCTGCCAAATTCTTAAAAAAAATTAAACGGCTGTTAAAGCCTGATGGAGTGCTCTACCTTTCAACAGTAGATATAGATAATATTGTAAATTTTACCGGTTCGGCACTTTTTAAAACAAGTTTTGGAATTATTTCAAGTCCGGCTGAAAGACTTTATCCGCTTGAACATATGACTTTTTTTACACGCCGGTCACTTGTAAATTTACTGAGACTCCACAATTTTGAACCTCTTGTTCTTCGCGGCCGAAGCTATCCTATTGAAAGAATAAAGTTAGGATTAATTGAAAAAATGTTTTTTAAATTTGCATATTTAATTCATAAGCTAATTAATAAAAATATGAATATAGATATTTTAGTTTGTTTTGCCGATCAATTAAAAAATATGTCAAAAAAGATATCTGTTAAAAAGCATGCAGTAGATTCAAATGTTGATAGAAAACATTTTGATAGTCTTATCGAAAAGAAGGGACGAGTTTGGTGGGGGACTTCTACGCGCGCAGGGATGCGTAGGTTCGAGATTAGATCAAAAATCGTTAGTGAATTATTAGAGAAATATAATGATCCTAAAGTATTTGAGATAGGGTGCGGCGCCGGCGCTTGGACCAAAACACTTTTGCAATTAAATCCTTCTTTGAAACTTTTGGCGTGCGATCTATCCGAAAAGGGAATAGAGGTTGCAAAAAAAGAGTGTGTGGAATATAAGAATGCAAAATTCGAGTGCAGGGATCTTCAGTCATTTGCATCTGTCTCCAATAGTTTTGATGCAATAATTGGTAATGCTATTCTACATCATATAGATTATGATTCGTTTCTTGCTCAGGCGTTTAAAATGCTGGTGCCTGGCGGCTTTGCAATCTTTTTCGAACCAAATATGTTGAATCCACTTGTTACTATGCAGAAAAAAATCCCCATCATAAAAAAAGCAATGGGTGATACTCCTTATGAAACTGCTTTTTTTCGATGGAAATTAGCTTCTTCACTTAAAAAGTGCGGCTTTATTGAGGCAAAGGCAGTTCCTTTTGATTTTATTCACCCGCTTCTTCCTTCTTTTACATTGAGTATTGTAGAATCGCTTGGAAAATTTTTGGAAAAGATACCGATCATAAAAGAGTTTACAGGTTCTATTTTAATTTACGGAAAAAAACCTTTGTAGGGGCAAGTATGATCCTACAAAGGTTTTGTATTCTCTTCATGGGGTTCAATGTGAACCAATACATCAACGATTCTGGAATCATTTTTTCGAAGCGCATCTTTAACTCTATGTCCAATTTTGTGCCCTTCAAAAACGCTGGTGACTCCTGGAACTTCGACATGAATATCGACAAAAATATTTTTGCCTGTTTTTCTAATTAAGCATTTGTCTATTCCGGCTACTCCAACGACATTGCCCGCAGTTTCCCTGACTCTTTCTTCGATTTCAGGCGGCGGAGCTTCATCCATTATTTCACTGATAGCAGGTCTAACAAGAAGAAAGGCATTTATAAGAATAATGAAAGATACAAAAAGCGCAGCGTAGTCATCTACGGCCTCGAAGCCTTCTCCGCCAACAAGCGCGATTGAAATGCCAATAAATGCGGCCAGAGAAGTTATTGCATCACTTCTGTGATGCCATGCGTCAGCCTTTACAGCAGTGCTTTCAACTTCCTCTCCAACTTGAAGAACAAATCTGAATAACGATTCTTTAACTGCGATGACAAGTGCTAAAACGATTAAAGTCCACGGTTTTGGTGAACCGTGAGGAGTAATAATTTCTTTTATACTTTGAGATGCTATGAAGACCGCGGCAATTCCAAGAAAAAATGATACAATGATCGCAGATAGAGGTTCTGCTTTTCCGTGACCATACGGATGTTCTTTGTCCGGTGGTCTTGCAGAAATCTGAATCCCACTGAAAACAATGATTGAGAGAATAATATCGGATGTAGATTCGATAGCATCTGCAATCAAAGCATACGTGTTTCCCAATATACCTGCTGTTGCTTTTATTGCGGCTAGAAGCGCATTTAAAACTATTCCGAATAATACAGCTCGAGTTTTTTTGCTATTCTCCATTTCAAAATCATATCAGTGAAACAAGAAAAATTCCAGTATGTTCATGAACATGAGAATATCTCAAAAACTGTCAGCTCTTCACACTAAGTTAATTACAAATCCTGCATTCGTTTCATTAATAATGGCTCGCTCGATAAATAAATTTTCAGCGCATCGACAAGCGCCTGTGCGGCGCGGACAGTTGAATAGACCGGCACTTGATGCGATAACGAAGCGAGGTCTATTCTTCTGGCGTCGCCTGCTCCGATTCTGTCGCTTCTCGTATTTATGACCAGCCCTATTTCTCCGCAAATAATTTCATCTATTATTTCTGAAGAGCCTTCGGAAATTTTTCTTAATGATTTTGCTTTGACTCCGTGATTGTTGAGATATTCTGCGGTTCCTCTTGTTGCGCGAATTGAATAACCAAGTTCAAGCAATTTTTCCGCAAGCCCCAACACTGAACTTTTATCTCTGTTCGCAACTGTGATAAGAACAGAACCGTTTTTTGGAAGTTTGTTGCCTGCCGCTAGCTGAGCTTTCAGATATGCTTCAGAAAAGCTTCTACCTATTCCCATAACTTCTCCGGTTGATTTCATCTCTGGAGACAATACCGGATCAACATTTTGGAATCGGTTAAACGGAAGCACAACTTCTTTTACAAAATATAATCCACGGCCGCTCCCGTCATTGATTTTTAGTTTATCCAAAGTGTTTCCCATCATTACTCTGGCCGCTACGCCGGACCAGAGCACGCCTGTTGCCTTTTCGAGAAAAGGAACTGTTCTTGACGCGCGAGGATTGACTTCCAAGATATAAACTTTTTCATTTTTTAATGCAAATTGAACATTAATCAATCCGCAAACTTTTAATTCTTGCGAAATTTTCCGAGTTGCCTCTTTCATTTCGCTGACAATATTTTCGTGAAGAGAATAGAATGGAAATGATGCTGCTGAATCTCCTGAATGAATTCCGGCAGGCTCAACATGCTCCATGACACCTGCAATGATTGTTCGTTTTCGATCACAAACTGCATCGACATCGGCTTCAATTGCGCCTTCAAGATACTCATCGATTAAAAGCGGTTTTCCTTCGGAAGCTTCTAGCGCTTCTTCAGCAAGCTCTTTCAGTTCGCTTTCAGATCTAGCAACCTGCATTGCCCGTCCGCCCAGAACGTAAGACGGACGAAGAAGAACAGGATATCCGATCTCTTCAGCGGCTTTTTTAGCCTCGTCGATAGAAATAACCGTGCAGTTTGCCGGCTGGCGAAGATTGAGTTTTCTTATAAGTTCAGCAAAAAGTTCTCTGTCTTCAGCTCGGTCAATTGATGCAGTACTTGTCCCTGCTATTTTGACGCCGCGCTTCTCGATGCCTCGCGCAATTGAAAGCGGAGTTTGCCCGCCGATTGTCACTATTGCCGATTTCGCCTGCGTAGTCTCCCAAATATCGAGAACATCCTCAACAACGACAGGTTCAAAGAATAGCTGATCCGAAGTGTCGTAGTCTGTCGAAACAGTTTCAGGATTTGAATTGACCATAATGACTTCGTATCCATCTTTACGAAGTCCATCCACTGCGTGACAGCAACAACAGTCGAACTCGATTCCCTGTCCGATTCTATTCGGACCGCTTCCAAAGATTATAACTTTTTCCCGCTCTGAATTTCGATACTCGCATTCATCTCCAAACGTTCCGTAATAATACGGCGTCTGCGCTTCGAACTCCCCAGCACATGTATCTACGCATTTGTAAACTCGCAGAAGCCCGTCTTTGATTCTATCGGTGCGGATTTCATCCGGAGTCCTGCCCGTAAGAAATGCAATTTGAAAATCAGAATAGCCGAGGCGTTTGGCTTCTTTTAAAAGTTCTGTGTTGAGCGATTTATTATTTTCTATATCTTTTTCGAATTCTACGAGCCGTTCGATTTGAGCAATGAACCATCTATCAATTTTTGTGAGCCTTGATATCTCTTCGGTTTTTATTCCCAGCATCAGCGCATATTTAATATTAAACAATCTATCGCAATTCGGCGTTTCGAGTTTATAGACAACTTCTCGTAAAAAATCTTTGCGTTCAGGATCATTAACGTCCCTATTACGCAATTTTCTGCAAATCCCATCTAGGCCCTTTCCGTCAGCCGCAAGCCCGTTTCTGCCTATTTCAAGCCCGCGCAAAGCTTTCTGCATAGACTCAAGAAAATTTTTTCCGATGGCCATTACTTCTCCGACGGATTTCATCGAAGTTGTCAATGTTTCATCAGCCTCTTTAAATTTCTCGAAAGCAAATCTTGGAATTTTTGTCACTACGTAATCTAACGCAGGTTCGAATGCGGCTTTGGTTCTTTTAGTAATATCGTTTTCTATTTCATCGAGAAGATATCCGACAGCAAGCAGAGCCGCAATCTTTGCTATCGGAAAACCTGTTGCTTTTGATGCAAGCGCCGACGACCTGGAGACACGAGGGTTCATCTCGATAGCAACCATTCTTCCGCTTGTAGGATGAACTGCAAACTGAACGTTGGAACCTCCAGTTTCAACTCCAACGCCGCGGAGTACTGCAAAAGCCGCATCGCGCATAATCTGATACAGCCGGTCTGAAAGTGTAAGAGCTGGCGCAACAGTGACTGAGTCGCCTGTGTGAACTCCCATCGGATCCACATTCTCGATCGTGCAGATTACAACGCATCTGTCCGCTCCGTCACGCATTACCTCAAGCTCGAATTCTTTCCAGCCTATCAGACATTCCTCGATCAAAACCTCGTGGACCGGTGATGCAATCAGCCCGAGCGAAAGCATGTTTCGCAATTCAAACTCATTCTCTGCAATTCCAGAACCTGTGCCGCCTAGCGTAAAAGCCGGTCTCAATACTGCAGGATAACCGAGCTCATTTGCAATGCGCAAACCGTCTTCAATTGATTTTGCAACCTCTGCTCTTGGAACTTCTATTCCGGCTTTTCTACAGACTTCTCTGAATGCTTCTCTATCTTCACCGCGCCGAATCGCTTCAATTCCCGCTCCGATCATCTTTACGTTGTAACGTTCGAGTATGCCTGAATCATACAGATCCTTTGCGAGATTCAGCGCAGTCTGCCCGCCCATTGTCGGAAGAAGAGCATCAGGTTTTTCAATGGAGATAATTCGTTCTAAAGATTCCAGAGTCATCGGTTCTATGTAAGTGGAATCTGCAAGTGATGGATCTGTCATAATTGTTGCGGGATTCGAGTTCACTAAAATAACTCTGTAGCCTTCTTGCTTCAGAGCCTTCGCAGACTGAGTGCCGGAGTAATCGAATTCACATGCTTGCCCGATAACAATGGGGCCTGCTCCGATAATAAGAATTGATGAAATGTCTTTTCGTTTAGGCATGATTGAACTCTTTTACCATCTTTAAAAATTTATCAAATTGTTTTGCACTTTCTCTTGGACCAGGCCGCGCTTCAGGATGATATTGAACAGAAAAAGCAGGTGTGTTGGTTAAACTAATTCCTTCGTTAGTTCCGTCGTAAAGATTTCGTTCTGTCGCTTCAACATTTTTCGGCAGACTTTCTTCGTCGACAGCAAACCCGTGATTCTGACTTGTGATAGAGATTGAATTTGTTTTGAGATCGATAACCGGATGATTGCCGCCGCGATGACCGAATGGGAGCTTATATGTATTTGCGTTTGCCGCAAGTGCGAGTAATTGATGTCCTAAACAAATTCCGAAAATCGGAAGTTTGCCGATAAATTTTTTAATTTCGCTTATGATTTCATTTAATGCCGCAGGATCTCCGGGCCCATTTGAAAGTATAATGCCAGCCGGTTTTGATTTCAAAATTTCCTCAGCTGAGGTCCTCGCTGAAAAGATCATAACTTTGCAGTCACGCTGAATTAATGAATTAATAATACTTTGCTTTGCGCCGAAGTCCATGAGCGCAATTGGAATTCTGCCGCCGGCATTTACTTGAAGATATTCTCTTGAAGGATATGAGCATACCTCATCAACCAAATTAGAACCTTTCATCGGTGGAATCGACTTTGCCCGTTCTATTAAAGATTTTTGTTCTTCATACAATGCTGAAATTACAGCTCGCATTGCGCCTTTGCTTCGAACGTGCCGGACAACTGCCCGCGTATCGATATTTTCTATTCCGACAACTCCGTTTCGTTCGAGATATTCATGAAGATTAAGAGAAGAACCGCTTGAGGAGGTTATGCCTGCCGATTCCGTAACTGCAAAGCCCGCAACCTGTATTCTTTCCGATTCTTGGTCCTCAACTTCGAAACTATAATTCCCAATCAAAGGAAATGACATAACAACAATCTGCCGGCAATAGGAAGGATCTGTAAGAATTTCCTGATAACCGCAGTGAGACGTATTGAAGACAATTTCTCCGCTGGTGGAGCCGCTTGCTCCTATCGATCTTCCCTGAAAGACGGTTCCGTCTTCCAGAGCGAGTAACGCTTTTGGGCGTGCCTTCATCGTTCTCTCCGATTTGTTGTAATGAAAAAGTCGATGAATAGTATCATATAGAACTGTCTCTTCAAAAGAATTGTTAGAATCTAAATTCCAGCCTGTGGAAAAAGAACTTTGTTTCCATGAATGTTTATGAATTCGAAATTCACTCCGAATATCTCGAAGAGAAGTTTTTTGTCGAAAAGTATTTCTCTTGAACCTGACCTTATGACTCGGCCATTTGATACTACTGCAACACTGTCGGCAAATATGGATGCTATGCTTATTTCGTGAGTCACAACAATCAGCCCTTTGTTTTCAGAAACAGCGAATTTTTTGAGAAGTTTAAAAAACTCGATTTGATGCTTTATATCGAGATGAACTGTTGGCTCGTCAAAAAGCAGCCAATTCGCTTCTTGAGCAATTGCTCTTGCAAGCATTATTCTCTGGCGTTCTCCGCTGGATAAATTTCTGAAATCGCGATTCTCTAATTCTGAAGCGTCAACCATCGCGAGCGCGTTTTCGATCGCACGCTGATCAGATTCGTTCATGGGTTCGAATGGAGCTTTTCTGGCATATCTTCCCATCTCGACAATCTCGCGACCTGTGAATTCAAATACTGAATTTGTCTCTGACGGAATATACGCAAGTTTAGAAGCAATTTCTTTTCGGCTCATTACAGATAACTTCTTTGCTTCAAGAAATATTTTTCCGGCAGACGGCTTTAACAATCCGGCGGCAAGTTTAAGTATTGTCGATTTTCCTGCGCCGTTCGGACCTACAATAACTGTTAATTCGCTTTTGCGCGCAACTAATTCCGCCTCAACTGAAAAAGAGCCTGTATAATATTGAAAAGAAATATTGTTCAGCTCCAGCATCTTGCCGCTCATCTTTTCTTACCGTCTCTGGCAAGTAAAAATAAAAAGAATGGACCGCCAATGATTGCCGTTAAAACTCCAACAGGTAATTCCGTCGGTGAAAAGATTGTTCTGGCAAGAGTATCCGAAACCATCAAAAATAAAGAACCTCCAATAATAGATACAGGTATCAATCTTCTGTGGTCTGCTCCGAAAATGAGTCTGGCAATGTGAGGAACGATGATTCCGACGAATCCTATGATCCCTGTGAAAGCAACGAAAGATCCTGTCAGAAGCGATGCGATTAAAAAGATCAGACGTTTCATTCCTTCAACGCTTATTCCAACCGATAAAGCATTTTCATCTCCAAGACTAAGCGCGTTCAAACTTCTTCCCAGAGGTATGATTGGAATTATTCCAAGAAACGTAACGAAAAAGACAAATGAAAGTTGAGCCCATTCCAGTGAAGGAATCCTTCCCATTATTATTGCAAATGCGCGTGCCATATCGATCGGCTCTAAAATATTCTGAATGAAAAGGATAAATGCTGAGAGAATTGCTTGAAGAGCTATACCTACCAGCAACAGCGTATTGACATGCAATTCGTTTTTATGGCCGCCAGCGAAAGAATAAACAAAAATAATTGTGATCAACGCGCCTAAAAAAGAATATAAAGGCAAAGTAGAAAATCCGAAAAGAATCGGACTAATTCCTGTAGCAAAAGCCAGCATCATGCCGGCTCCGGCTCCTCCCGATATTCCAAGAATATAAGGCTCTGCAAGAGGATTTTTCAATAGAGCTTGAAAGAGCAGTCCTGATATAGAAAGAGCCACACCTGTCAAAGCGGCAAGCAATAGTCGAGGCAGGCGGAGATTAAATATTATTGTATTAACTATCTCCTCATCTGAACCTTTTATCAATGCCTTGCTGAATTCTTTCCATGACATTTCTATTGCGCCGACTTTGAGACATATAAAAAAGGCTAATATCCAGATAATGGCAAGCAGTACGAAATAAACTTTATACCGCATCTTCATGGAAGTTTCGAATTCGTTTTTCTGATTTTATCGAGTTCTGTTTTAAGCTTTATAATTGCCTCAAGTAATCGCGGCCCGGGAATTGTTATATCTCGATCTGAAAAAAATACAAAATTATTGCTTCTTCCCGCAGAAGTTTTCTCTAACACTTTATCTTTTGCTAAACTTGTATCATGAGCATCTAAAAATAGAATCAACTCAGGGTCGGCATCTATGATGCTTTCATCGTTAACTTCTTTATAAGAAAAATCTTCGTCTATGAAAATATTGTCCAACCCTAAACCAAAAAGAATATTGTTAAGATAACTTTTTTTTCCTATTGTCCACCTGCCGGGGGAATAGATTTGAACGTAGGTTTTTAAATGTCGGATCTCCGAGCTGGGGCTCTCCGAGCTGAGGCTCTCCGAACTGGGCGCGAAGGCCAATACTTTTCGAATATCGTCTTTCCATTTTTCAACTCGCTTTTTTGCCGACTCGGTGTCTCCAAGAATTATTCCAACCGTTTCAATATTTCGAGCTATTTCGCCAAGACTTACCGGCTCCGGCAAAATCATCACCTTTATGCCGGCGCGTTCCAACTGTTTTCGAATATTTTCATCCTGCCATGAATGAGTTAAAACCAAATCTGGTTTGAGAGCTACAATTGCTTCAGCATCTGCCCGAAGCGCATCACTAATGACTGCGACAGATTTTCTTTTTTCAATTGCAGGAATGCAGAATTTGCTGACGCCGACAAGCCGATCTTCCGCTCCGTGAAATATAACAGCATCAGTTAGAGACGGAACAAGAGATACTATTCTTTTCGGATAACCTTCAGTCTGCGGTGCTTTATCTTTTGAACATGACAAAATAAAAAATAAAGAGCAAAGAAGAATAAAAAAGGGATGTGCGGTGCGCGAAAATATTCTCTTCATTTTATCACAAACCTGAATCTGTATGCTAATGGAACTTCTTCTCCAAGCAAGGTTGGTATTTCAGGAAGCCTTGTGCCGGATAATATTTCTCTGAGCATCTCTTCAATATCTTTTCCGGAAGATTCTAATTCTTTAATCAATACCTTGCCGTTTCGAAGAATATTTATTTTGAATGAGATCGAACCGTTGTTGTAAGTTCCTCGCTGAAATACAGTCTCTGCCTTACTCTTCAATATTTTACCTACTAAATCCCGATACTCAAAATATTCGGCTGGAGTTGGTTCTGAACCTCGAATATTTTTTACATCATTTCCCCTATCCATTTGTGGAAGAGAAATAGTTGAGGGCGCAGGTGTATTTTCAGGAAAACCGGCGCCGACTTCTCTTATGCCCCCTGAACTTCTTTGCAAATCAATTGGATGAATATTTGCTGAAATAGCTGTCGGAGGTTGTTCTTCTGTAGATGCATGCGTTAGAGTCGGCACGGCATGTTCCGGCACTGGTATGTTTTGCGCAGCAGGCAAAATAGGAATTTCATCTTCTGATAGGTTCTGTACATGTTCGGATGGCGAATTCGCATATTTTTCTGTCAAACCCGAATATGCTTCAGAAATAGGAACATAAACTTTTTCCTGCATAGTAATTTTATTTTTTGTTATCTTCGGCAAATCTAATTTCACATTATCAAGAAGTTTCAAATATGAAACTTTAATTTCATTTTGAAATGTTGTATTTGAAACATGAACTTCGGCAAATACCAGAATGCATGCGTGAAAAATTGCCGAGACGACGAGAGTCATTATAAAAACCTTATCTTCTCTAATTGCTTCCATCTCTCATCCCAACGGGGCGCACACATAGGCGCGCCCCTGCATCATGAATTTGAACTTTAGTTAGAATTCCCAAGTCAATGAACCATAGTATTCTGTCTCAGGCGACGGATTGTAATAAACTGTCGGATTCCAGAAACCGTCAAATGAATCTATACCTCTTGAAACATATTTCTTTCCGCCTATATTTTTTACAGCGAGTTCAAGTTTTACAGTCTCGCGAGGACGATATGATGCTGTAAGGTCAAATAGATCATAAGACGGTAATTGCAACATGTTGTTGTCATCATCGAAATCCACCCATTGTTTTCCGACATGCCTGTGAGTGACGGCAAGCGAATAGCGACCAGGCTCCCATGAAAGAGTAGTGCTCGATTGAAAGCCGGGCACCTGAGGAATATGCTTTCCTTCCGTTTGGAGTGCAGTTGGATTTAATTTTGTCTTGGCAGCAATCCAAGTCAATTCGCTTGATAGAGAAAGATTTTTTCCGAGCTCGATTCCGAGATAAGTTTCAATTCCTTTTCGTTCGGTCTTAGCAATATTCAGATTCATGTTTGTCGCAGGGTCGTAATATATTTCGTCTTTCATATCAATCTCAAAAAGAGTCGTTCCAAGATCAAATTTATCACGGTCGATAAAAATGCCGGCTTCCATAGTTTTTGATTTTGCGGGTGAGAGATTTTTGTTCGAACCCCATAGTGGAAACGCATAAAGCTCGAATATGTTCGGAGGTTTATATCCGCGCGATGCGGAAACGAAAAACTTTCCGTCTCTTCCGAGAGGCTCGGGATGCCATATCAACGCGCCTCCTGGCGAGAACTCATCGAATTTACGAATACCATCCGCCGTTGTATCTCCGAGATTATCTCGATTCGATATTCTAAAATTATCGTAACGAGCAGTTCCGGTCAGAGTCCAATCGGAGCCAAGCGCAAGATCGATTCGCGCCGCGCCGGATTTTGTCCGCTCTGTAATTGTGCGGTTCGTCATCATTGCATTCGTAGCCGCGTTCTTCTGTATCGCAAGAGTATTGTCATATTTTTCGTCATAGAGCAGAGAAATGCCGTGATTACCGAATTTTCGAGACCATTCGACTACTCCTGCTCTTGAAAAAAGATCGTCTGAGGTCAATGTTCTGTTTCCGAAAATAATTGACGTAGAATGAGTCAATCTATCTCTTTCGCGGTAATTGAATCTCAAATTCAACTCACCTTCAAAGAGCGGATGCTGAGCGGACAGGCCGATTCGTGTTTGGTCAAATTCGCCGTAATCAAGCGGCTTCACTGTCTGTTGCCGTGAACTCAACATGGCTCCTTCCGTTAATTCACCTGCTCTTCCGACTTTATCCTCGTGCCGCTGGAGTTGAATTGCATATCTGCCGTCACCTAATCTAATTCCAAATTCTCCGCCAAGATCTTCGTAATGAAAATCCGAATTATTTCTATATCCTTTTCCATGCCGCACAGTCGAATTGATGCTTCCGTCGATTCGTTCCGTACTTGATCCCCAACTTACTGTCATATCTCGACCTGCATGAGAACTTATACCTGTCGTAATTCTTCCATTCGTTTCTTTACCTCTTCGAGTCCAGATCTTTATGACACCTGACAATGCATACGGGCCATATAATGAAGTAGCTCCGCCGCGCACAACTTCAATTCGATCGATTGACTCCAAAGGTATCAAATTCCATGCGACAAAATTTCCATTTGGATCGTTTATTCTCATTCCGTCGAGCACTACGACGATATCATTTCCATCTTTGAACCCTCTCATCGAAACTTTATGTTCGAGCTCATTTCCATTTTCATCAAAAATATTGAATCCGGCATGCCGTTCAAGAAGTTCTTGAATTGTTGTGACTCCACTTTTGTCTATATCTTCTCGACTAATGACGGTGACCGCCGCGCCGGTTCTCGATAAAGGCAATTTGTATCCTTCCAACCTTGTCGCTGAAATTTCATATTCAGCGTAGTCAGTCGGAATTTCGTATGCCCCTGCCGAAAAGCAAAGAATCAATAATCCGATACCTGCACCAATAAACCTAACCATTTTTGTAACTCCTCGGGCGCAAAAAAATCCCCGCTCCAATAGAAGCGGGGATTCCGTGTTCAATCCCGCATACTCCGCGTCCTATCCTCGAGACGCGCGCGCCAAAAATAAATTCGTAGGCAGGTCTTCTGGCTCCCACATCATCCTACTCGCCGCGCCTTACCATTCTTCGACAAGCTCAGAATAGTGGCACATTGCGGTTTTCGTCCATGGTTACAGCGGCGGGTCCGCGACGGCTTCGCACCGTCTTCCCTAAAAAAGCTGAGTTCATCAACTTTTCATCAATCATTCTTAGAACGATTGCAACCTACGTGAGTAAATATTTAGCAGAAATGTAGAGTAATGTCTACCGATTATTTTGTTCGAAGTCGGAAATCAGTTCCAATGTTCTTTGTATCCATCTCTTTTGAATTCTTTCAGCATCTTTTCCTGAAAAAGTAGTTTCAAAAAGCGGAAACTTTTTTCTGCCCTCTGAATTAGAGTTCTCTTTCAATTTTGCAATTGAAGGCAATTCTCTATAATTTTGTTTGAGTAGGTTTGCCGGCATAAGTATGGGTTGCGGCAACTCCGGAAAGATGCTCTTTACAATTTCAGCGAATGCTTTGCCTCTTGCCCATGCAAATATTCTCTGAGCCGTTCTCGCTCCGGAATCAGGCAATGGAGTTATAGGCGCGGGAAAGTCATTTCTGCAATCCCATACGCAATTCTGAAAATCAGCGGAATCCAATTCGGTTCCATCTAAAATGCTTTCCGCAAGTTTTACAACTTCTCGAGAATTTATTTTGTTAATGGAAGTATCATCTTTATCTTTCCATGACGGCTCTTCAAACGGCGAAATTGCGAAACCGGAGTTCGATGGAAAAACACGCGTCGGTCCAAGTAAGGCGATTGTTGGAATTCTTGCTGCGCGAGCCGCATGAAGAGCCCAAGTATCAGTCGTGACGACAAGGCATGAAGAGAGAATCTGTTGCAAAGCAATATCTATTTTTCCCGGGCAGAATTCTTCCGGCTTGGATTTCATTTCTCTTTTTATTGCATCGAGCATCTCTGCTTCATGCGAAGCACCGATGATTGCCACTTCTCCGAATTCGTTCAGACCGTCAGCTATTTCCGCCGCCTGCTTTACTGAAAGCCTTTTCGTTTCCCAGCCTGAGCCCGGATGCAGACAGATACGTCTTTCATTTTTAATTCGCTTATGGCGAAAATCAGTTCTTACTATTTCTTTAAATCCTGCAATCATAGAATAACGTTCTGCAACATCGAAGAGAGGATTCAATCCCAAAGTAATTGAAGAGATAAAAAAGTCCGACCATGTATCGGAAATAATTTTATCGTTCAATGCAGGACCTTTGTATTCTTGCGCACTAGCTCCACCTGCTATCAATGACGATGCTCTGGTTAGATGCAGATTCACTACTCTGTCCCATTTCCCGAATTTCGATAGATCGAAAAGAAAGTCTTTTAAAACTCCGCGCATAGTTTCGATTCGCGCGCCGAATCTGTTCATATTCTGCACAGATTTCGAAGGGGAATGAATCAGCTCAAATCCTTCATTCTTCAATACGCCTGCCGCTGACGAATTTACAATCCACGTCACTGAACCATCTTCGAGAAACTTTTTTGCAATTCCAATTCCGCAAATTACATCGCCGATTGCGTTCGGAAGTATGACCAGAGTTCTCATCAATAACGCTCTCTCAGTTCCAGCCATTCTCTGAGAAGTGCCAGAGGTAAATCAATTGGACAGCCTATTCTAGGCTCGCCGATCAAATCTTTTCTAAAAGGATTTTCATCTTCGACTGAAATCTGCGGAATGAAATATCTTATTCCGCTCGCAGTTAACTTCTCCGCCGCATCTAATCTTTCAGATAAAGTATTTGCAAGCAGTAAATCAATTCCTGCAATAATTGCGAAGCTGTCAAAAGAATTTGCACAGGTTTTTTCCGAACATGCAACTTTACAGCCTCTGAATGCGCAAGGCATGTCGGCTTGTAGTAACAAGGTTCTCGGTCCCACAGGCTCGTTGAGTATAGGAGAAGTGAATCCGAAGAGCGCAAGTGTTGGAGCTCCGAGCGCTGAGGAAAGATGAGTAGGCCCGCTATCGTGTCCCAGATATATTTTCGCTCCTGAAATAAGTTCAGCCAGATCTTTCCAATTAGTCTTTCCGCAATAATTATCTTCTTCGGCAATCCCGGCAGTCTGTGCGCGCACAAATTCGTCTTTAGAACCGACTGCGATCCACTTCCCGCCATATTTTTTTATTGCTTCTCCGATTATTTCCGGTCGAATTCTTTTTGCATCCCAGATCTCCGCACCGCTTCCTGCTCCGAATTGAACCACATTATAATCCTGCGGCTTCCACTCTAAACTAAGTTTCGGAGTATCAAAAGATGGCGTGAGACCGAGAAGCATTTGATAAAAATGGTATCGATTCATTCGATTGCGGATAAGCGCGAGTTCTTCTGCATGCTTCATGTTTCTGTCGTCTATCAAAGCTAATTCTTTTCCTGAAAAGCCTACGGAGAATACCGGATTAAAACTCGAAAGAATTTGAACGGCTTTAGGTTCGGCTCCGAGATTGAATGCAATTAACTGCCTTGGCAGTTCAGGAATAGCCGAAGCATCTTTTGAAACTTCAATTACTTCATCGATACCTTTCGCCATCTCCGCAAGTTCTCCGTAAGGCTCTTCAGTAATAAAAGTAATCTTCCAATTTGGATTTTGTTGTTTAAAATTCTGAACCGCTTGAAGAGAACGTATTACATCTCCGGCAGTCCTCAGATGAATTACGGCACAGCGAATTTGCGTCGAAAACATTTTGAGAAGATCTTGAAGCCGAATAAAAAGTTGAGGTGCTTTCGCAATCGACGGTTCTATTACAAACGAAACATTGGGACTCATTGAATTCGCGGCGGCACGCTCAAGTTCGATAAGGTTTGAAAATTCCTTAATCTTATCGAATAACTTTTGAAACGAATCAGGAGCTACGGCTTTCAAACGCGCGCTTTCACCTTCAAACGATAAAATACTTTGCAATCTGTCGCCTAACACCTCTGCGATATATCCAAGTCCCAGTCCGATTATGCAAACTTTTTTCGAAGTAATAGTTGAAGCAAATCGTTCGGCTTCGACTTTGGGATTATATCTGCTGTAAAAAGTTTGCGCTCCAGATGAAAGAATTGGAAGTCCGTTTTTGGAAATATCTAATTCTGCAGAAAGAAGTCCCAGAGTTTTTGCAAGCGGTTCATTACTCATTTCCGAACCTGAATTTTTTTAGAGTTAGAGCAGCAATTCTTCATATACTTAACATTGTAGAAAAAAAATAAAAATAAAGCTAAAGTTCTCTTTGAATTAATCCGATAAGTGAATTAGCGATTTTATACACTTCGGACGGATCCGAAGCTTATCGCTAGAGGTTGACTGCTACACGGAGGTAGAGGCGCCTCAGGAAATTCCTGAGTTGATCCCTAAAAATCCGTATAGCGAACCGCAATTTAGATTTATTTTGCGGCAATTTTGTAATTTTGAAAGGAGGTGAAATATTATGGCCGACAATCTTCAATTATCTACACCGGAGGTAGCGGGTTCATTGGCAATCGATTGGTCTGATCCAAAAACTAAAGCTCAACCATCCGAAGAGAAATTTGAAAAAAAACTCGATTCGGAAAAAAGTGAAGAGCAAAAAAGTTTGAGCGAAAAGACCGTGTCCGATGTTGCTGACGCACTCAATTCTGTTTCAAAAGCTATTGACAGGAATCTTCAATTTTCTGTCGACAAGGAAACTGGGAGGATCGTAATAAAGGTTACGGACGGCGATACAGGCGAATTAGTTCGCATGATTCCGCCCGGAGACATTTCAAAGATGCGTCAATCCTTTGGTTCACTTGTCGGTCTTTTGTTTAACGATCAGTCGTAGGAAATCGGAAGAGCAATCGGGTGGCCCCCGAGTTGCTTTCAGCGGATACCATGGCGAACTGCGCACGATAATGTCAGGGATGACATTGTCTGCGGAGATGAGTATCCGGTTGATGGATAATATCTTTTCACCACGGAGGGTGATAAAATGTCAGGTTTACGAATTAAAACAAATGTCTCGGCTCTATTTGCGTCGAGGCTTCTAACTCAAACATCAGGAGCTTTAAACAAGTCTATCGAGCGGCTTTCTTCCGGTCTTCGTATCAATCGTGCGGCAGATGATGCGGCAGGATTCGGCGTGTCGGAAAGAATGCGAACTCAGGTTAATGGTCTTGAACAGTCCAAGCGAAACGCGCAAGACGCTATTTCGTTGATACAGGTTGCTGAAGGTGGATTGTCTCAGATCTCGGATATGCTTCAGAGATTAAGGACATTGGCAGTTCAGGCATCCAACGACACAAATACGACAGTTGACCGTCGAGTGATCCAGACCGAAGTAAATCAGTTAATCGCTGAAATAGGACGACAAGCTTCAGCAACATCGTTTAACGGCAGAATACTTTTGAATGGCACGTTTGCTTCAGGAACTGGTTCTCTGGTATTTCAGGTCGGTGCAAATCAAGGCGAACGCCTTGCAGTTAATATTGCTTCGATTTCGATTACCGGTTTAGCTTTGGGCAATTTGCAAACAGGCGACACTGCCGGTCTTACGAGCGGTGGAGTAATTACTCAGGCCGGAGCTGAAAGCGCGATTACGCTGATTCAATCTGCTGTCGACACAGTGTCTCGGCAGAGAGGCGACCTTGGCGCTTATGTAAATCGGTTCGAGAACGTTGTTGCGTTCGTCGGAATCAGCACCGAGAACATAACCGCGGCAGAGTCACGAATACGAGATGCTGACTTTGCGGAAGAGATTGTGAACTTCACGAAGAACCAGATACTGCAACAGACAGGTATCTCGGCTCTGAGTCAGGCAAACATTTCTCCACAGGTCGTACTTTCGTTGCTGCAATAAACGAAGTTGATGGCGGGGTTCAATAACGACCCCACTTTGGGCGGACGTAAAAAGCGTCCGCCCTTTTTTTTAATGAAGCGGCTACCTCTTTTCGATTTAATTACTGCGTAATTATTGAAAATATATTTTGCTTCAATAATTTTTTTGAACTAACATTTATTCGTGAATATTTATATTAATGGCAAGTCTATAGATTATGAAATCGAAAATGAAGCTACGCTCGGTGAAATCATTGACGGACTTCAAGAGTGGATGTCTGGTAAAGGCTGTGTAATTGTAAGCCTGCGCCTTGATGATAAATCCGTAAATTTTTTGGAAGATAAATCTATCCGGTCGGCGCCGATAGATTCTTGCAAAAAAATGGATGTTGAGGTTCAGAACGTTCGATTACTTGTCGGCGAAACAATTCATGAGCTTGGAAACTATCTTGACCGAGTCGCAAGGCTTGCTCCTAAAATGCAGGATAACGGCATTCAAGCAGATGATATAAAACAATTGGTCGATGGATTGCGATGGAGCGAAGACGTATTAAAACGAGTAGAAGGCATTCTCCGCATATCGTACCACGACTTAGAATTCGATGGTGAAAAGTTTTCTAAACTCCTTCTTAAACTTGGCGACATCCGCGAACATATCGAAGAGGCTCAGAAAAATAATAATCACGCGGCGCTGGCAGGTATTCTAGGAAGTTCGCTAACACTTCTTTGCGACCGATTAGTTCATGCTCTTCCTTTGGTTTTAGAAAATGCGTCATTAACTTCAGAAGGCAGTAACCTAATGGAGGAAATAACCGAACAATTGCCTATAATTCGAGAACTGCCGGAAAAACTTGAAAATATAGCCATCAACATTTCTATTGGAGATTCAATAAAAGGAATGGAGGAGTTCGCGGCGTGCATTTCTTCAATAGAAGAGGCTTTTATTTTGGTTGATAGATGCAAAAAGGAATTGCCGAATTATTCTCATGATTTGGATATCAAAGGAAAGAGCTTTGAAGAGCGAAATCAGGAGATTGCGGGCATACTGCAGGAATTGATTGAAGCTTTTGAGCGTAAGGACAGAGTATTAATAGGGGACCTGATAGAATATGAAATTGCCCCTGTAACTGAGGGTCTTGCAGATATATTAGAAAAGATAAAAAATAGCTTGAAAGAGTCCTGCCATTAGAATAGAATAATTAATGATGAGCAGTTATAAGCTCTGACACGAAGAAATAAACACAGTTTATACGAGGCAAAGAACGATGAAGACAAGACGCAATATATGCGCTGAGATTTCGGATAGTTTATCTGAATGCATTCGTTCTATTTATCCTCACATCGAAGAATTTAATTCTCCGCCGGTTAGCCAAATTTCAGATTCAACATTCGGCGATTACATGTCTAACATTGCCTTTCTTCTATCAAAAATTTTAAAACAAAAGCCGATAGATATTGCGAATAAAATTGCAAAAGAATTCAAAGGAAATGCCGACGCGGAACCTGCAAATCCGGGATTCATAAACTTTAAGATAAAACGAGAACGACTCTGTGAAAATCTGGAAGAGACACGAGTTTCATCGTGGTCTTCCTCTAATATCGGCGCTGGAACAAAAGTAAATATCGAATTTGTTTCCGCAAATCCAACAGGAGATCTTCATATCGGGCACGGAAGGGGAGCAGTTATAGGTGACACACTTGCAAGGCTTTTTGCTAACGCAGGGTTTTCAGTCACCAGAGAATATTACGTAAACGACATCGGCAAACAGATTGATGCGCTCGGAGAATCATTGCTTTCGGCAATTCATAAAAAAAATGGAATTGAGTCGCCTTATTCAGCAACTTATAAAGTGGAAGAGCTGGTTGACGAATATTTAAATCTAAACAAAGAGCCTTCTTCTGAGCGCAATCGCGAGGATATATGCCGAGCCGCAGATTTTGCCAAGGAACGTTTGCTTTCAAAGATAATGAAGTTGCTTAAAAGACTGGATATTTCTTTCGATTCAGTCGTTAGAGAGTCATCTTTTATCGGAGCCATACCCGATTTAATCAATGAGCTGAAAAAAAAGGATCTTATCTACGAAGCTGATGAACCTGAAATAGAGAAAGAAAAGAAACGCCGTGCGGATTCAAAATCTGCAATCCATCGCGATTCTATGGAAGGCGGAACATTTCTAAGAACCGGCAAATTCGGAGATGAAACAGACCGAATTATTTTAAGGCGCTCAGGTGCCGCAACTTATTTTACGACAGACATTATTTATCATAGAGACAAATTGTTTAGAGGCTACGAAAGACTTGTGAATGTTTGGGGCGCGGATCATGCAGGTCATGTAATACGCCTGAAAGCCGCAATGAAAGCGCTTTCTTTGCCTGCAGAAAAATTGGAAGTAGTGCTCTGCCAGATGGTAAGGCTTATACGAGGCGGAACAGAGGTTAAGATGTCGAAGCGAGCTGGAACTGTGGTTCTTCTTGAAGAACTGATTGATGAAGTCGGCGGAGATCCTGTTCGCTTCTTTTTCCTGTCGCGCTCAGCATCTGCTCAATTTGATTTTGATCTCGATCTTGCTGTAAAAAAATCTTCAGACAATCCGGTTTTTTATTGTCAGTATGCTCACGCAAGAACCTGTCAGCTTCTAGCAAATGGAAGAGAAAACGGAATTGAGCCATCGAACAAAAATTTGCATCTGCTGAAGGATGAAACCGAGCTGGAAATAATGAGAAAACTAATTGCAATTCCTGATTCAGTTCAAACGGCGGCTATTAAACTTGAACCGCACAGGCTCGTTGAAATATCGACAAGCCTTTCCGAGTCTTTGCATAGATACCAGACTGCGGGAAAAGAAAATTCCGATTTACGCGTTGTGACTTCTGACAAAAAAGAATTATCGTCCGCAAGGCTTTATCTTGTAGAAAGCGTTGGATATGCGTTGCGAAAGCTATTTGGGCTCATGGGCATAAATGCTCCAGAGAAGATGTGATGACAAATATTAAGACGGCAGCCGCAGGTTTTAGCCTGCGTTTGCAAAGAAAAATGTTATTTCAATGTTAACCATGGATGGAAAAAGGAGGGTGTAATGAAAGAAATAGTTTCTTTCATGTTTCAAATAAGGTTTTGTAAGTATGTTTGCACGAGCGTATTTCTTGTCGCTCTACTGCATCAGCCTGTTCTTGCCGAACTTGAATCTTCAACCGGTTCGGAAATAAAGGTAGTTTCGTTCGGGCAAAAGAATCCAACCGGATCTGCGGTAAGTTCTGGGGAAGTCAGAAATGCAAACAGTCTTTGGCCGGCATCTTCGAATGCAATACTGCCGGCAAGACCTCGAAGAGTAATTGCACCTGTAAGGCCTACACCGCCTTCTGGTAGGCGATCAGCTACAAATAATTCGCCCGTGACAACGGCAACCCAAAGCAGTAATTCTCAAAATACAATTTCGACTGCGGAAGGTTCTGCTGAAGAAGTTCCTTCTCTACAGCAATCAGCCTTGAGTGTACCGAAACCTGAAAGTCTTTCGCCCGAAGCTATTCAGCCTGTAGAACTGAATTCAAATCAAGTCGAAGCTGTTTCAAACCAAGAAAATTCTACTCCTGAGGAAGCCGGGCAATTCATTTCAAGACGCGAGTCGCTTGGAGAGCCAACTTCTCGATTGAATAAATTAGAGTCTGCCGATAAAAGCAATCAGACAGAAATTCGGCCAAGCGGAACTGCAGGGTGGTATAAAATTGCGGCAAGCGCGCTTTTTCTAGCCTCGCTAGGTATGATCGGATTTCGATATAAACATAACAAGAGAACACTAGACGATGAAATGCCAGCCACATGGGCGCCTCCGATTGAACCATCTGCAAAGCGCCACCAGCATATTCTACAGCAAAAAAGATTTTCTCGAGATGATGCTGAAGATTTCTCTGAAGCTTATAATAAAAATGAATTTGAAGAAGAAGCTATTGTTAGAGAGACAGGTAAGAAAAAGAGGCGGCGATCTCCTATTCTTAACAAAGCAGCGTCGGAAGGAACATTTGTTTTTGAAACGGGCCCCACAGGACATGATCCAGGATTTCACGACGAAGTTGAGAGAAGAATACAAAGGCTAAGCGCCTTACAAAATGCAGCATCTATGGGGGAAGAGTTAGAGCGCCGAAGAAGGCCGTCACCGAAATCAAACGAGTATTCCATGATCGAAGAACTTGCTGAAGCCGGAGCTTCTGCTGATGAAATAGCCAAAAGATTTTCAATGCCGATTGAAGAAGTGGAGACTTTACTTAATTTGAGATAGTATACTTCTATCCCAAAGAATGTATGAAATAATTGAAAAATGGTAACCGTTCACCTATACGCCGCTCAGTCGCAATTTGAACCACGAATAAACACGAATGCACACAAAAAAGAGATATTTTTATTCATTTTTTGCACGGTTTTTGTGCTTTTTTGTGGCTAATTTTCTTACCGAGTGAGCGCTTACGAAAAATATAATTTTCAATTTGCAATTTGCAATTTTAAATATAACGGGAGAAGTATGAAGATTACCTTGCCATCTTGCGCATGATTGCTCCTGCAACAGTTGGATCCATTTCGGCTAGAATTGCGGATACATTTCTTTCAGGCATTCTCCGGAATAATTCTATGACTAAAAGGTCATCTTGCTGAGACAGCACTTTTGCGGCGGCTACAGGACGCATAGAAAGATAAAATTTTACGGCTTTCTCATACTGAGCTTCTTTATTAGTAAATTCTTTTTCTCGCAATACTAATGCTTCTTCTCTGCGCTCGAGCTCTCGCTCCCATTGCGATAGACGGTCTCGATCCTCATTCAAAGTCTGTTCGTCTTTTCGCAATTTATCTTCTTTCTTCTTCAACGTGAGCCAGCGGTCTTCTCGAGCGGTTTTTTCTTTCAGCCGCTCCAGTTCCGCAAGTTCATTGTAAGGCAGACCGGACCCATGATCGAAATACTTGCCGACCCATGGAATTTCGCCTGCAATGCCGGTCAGCGGCCCTGTCACATCGACAAATCCTTCTGATTGCAAAAAATATAAGACTCCGAAAATAGTGCCTGCAATGATCAGCAAAAGAAGAATTATTTGAGTATACTTGCCCATAATTTTTCTATTCCTTTATCGGCATTTTTATTCATCTTCCGAAGCTCCAATATCGGAAAGTATTTTTCCGACATAATTTCTTGTTTCCTGATAAGGCGGAATGCCGTTATACCGACTAACACTGTCCGGCCCCGCATTATATGCGGCAAGAGCTTTTGGCATATCGCCTCCGAATCGATCGAGCATCATTCTCAAATATTTTGCTCCGCCGTCGATAGACTGGGCAGGATCAAATGGATCAGTGACTCCAAGCATATTTTGTGTATCCGGCATTATCTGCATAATCCCCATTGCGCCTTTTGGCGAGACGGCTCGAGGATTGAAACTAGATTCATGTCTTGCCATAGATTCGATCACTTGTGGAGAAATGTTATATTTTGCCGCGGCGGCTTCAATAAGAGGCTTGATATTTTCAGGGGCATTTTGAGTGGGTGTAGAACTGTTATTTTCAGCTTCAGAAAGAGCAGAACTGAAATTTTGAGTCTGATTCATCGGCCCCATTAGATTTTTTATTCGCGATTGTATCTCGTCGATGCGGCTTAAAACACGGCTGATGCCTTCAATAGCCATAATTTTCACCTCTAGATATTAATTCGGAACGGTCAGCAGGCTCGGAAAAAGATTTTTGTTTTCTCATAAAAGTTTGCAAACCGATTTCATCGAGCTCGTTCTGCTCCTTGTTTTCTTCCTCAAACTTCCAGTCTTCATATTTGCGTTCTCGCAATCTTTCAAGAACTCTTTTCTTTTTTCTAGCTTCAATGAGCTTAAGTCTTTGCTCTTCCATTATTCGTTTAGTCTCTTCCAAATTTTTTATTGCTATTACTTCTCGATTTATCAGTGAAATATGATATTCGTGAGCACGCACAAGATCTTCAATAGTAGGTTTCGAATTGAACAATTTAGTCCGGCTTTCCATCGCAGAATTTAGACGCTCGCGTATCTCCGATAATTTCATTTCAGCTTCAAGCTTTTTCTGAACAGCGATTCCAAAAAGAATTCGTTCTTTCTCCTCTTGATGTTTACGCACCGATAGGATGCGCTCTAATCTGAATTTGAATTTTGCCATCAACTGCACTCCAACCTATTTCTCACGCTACAGCCTTCAGAAGTTCTTTTACTGTTTCTTGAAACTCCGATTTTTCATTGATGCCTTGTTTGAGAAATTTTTCGATCGCGTCGATTCTTTTTTTTGCTTCGTCGATTCTTTTATCCGAGCCTTCGACATACGCTCCGATTCGGATAAGATCCTCTGCGTCGCGGTAGACTGCAATTAATTCTTTAAGACGCCCTGCAGCGGTTTTTTGTTCAGCCGAAGCAATATCTGTCATCAGCCTCGAAATGGAATTCAATATATCAACAGCAGGATAATGGTTTCTTGATGCAAGGTCGCGAGATAGCACAATATGCCCGTCGAGAATACCTCGAACATTGTCTGCGACAGGTTCATTCATATCGTCTGCATCGACGAGCACTGTATATAAACCTGTTATCGTTCCCCGCTCTGAAGTTCCGGTACGTTCAAGAAGTTTGGGTAATGTCGTGAAGACGCTTGGCGGAAAACTTCTGAGTCCTGGAGGCTCTCCAACCGAGAGAGCAACTTCACGCAGAGCTCTGCAGAACCGCGTTACTGAATCCATGAGCAGAAGCACATCTTTGCCCTGATCGCGAAAATATTCGGCTATACTTGTTGCGGCGTACGCGGCTCTGATTCTCATTAGAGGCGGCTGATCGGATGTTGCAACGACCAATACGGATTTCTTTAGTCCTTCTACTCCGAGATCTTTTTCTATGAAATCGCGCACCTCTCTGCCGCGTTCGCCGACAAGAGCTACGACTGCTACGTCAGCTTCGGTATATCGCGCCATCATTCCGAGCACTGTGGATTTTCCGACTCCAGAGCCGGAAAATATTCCGATGCGCTGGCCGCAGCCGATTGTTAGAATGCCGTCAATAGAGCGAATGCCGAGCGGTAGGACTTCTTTAATTCTTGGACGTCGAACCGGATCGGGAGGCTCTTGAAATACTGATGCTCGCGGGAGATGCCTCAATGAAGGGCCGTCGTCTATTGGCGCACCTACTGCATTCAAGGTCCTTCCTAACAATTCGTTTCCTATGGGAACTTCAAGGGTACTATTTGTTGCAATGACAGAATCACCTGGCGATATACCTGTCATATCGCCGATTGGCATTAAAAGAGTTCTGCTATTTCTGAAGCCAACTACCTCCGCAAATATCTCTTTTGTTGAGTCTTCTGCGCTTCTGATTAAACAAACATCTCCAACCGGAGCCTGAGGCCCCGTTGCTTCAATCATCAGGCCGACGATTTGAACTACTGCTCCACCCCGCTTTATCGTTTTTGCATTCGAAACTGCGGAGCGCATCGCTGAAATAACCTGAGCGGATTGTGAATTCATGAATCGGAAATTTCTTCGTTAACTTCTGCCGGAATATTTTCGACAGCAATTCGCATATCGCGAAGCATCTCTTCAATTTGAGTTTCTACGCGCGCATCTACGCGCCCAAATGACGTTTCTATTAAAGCACCGCCTCTGGTTATTCCTTTGTCTTCTTCGATTTCAATAGAACTCAATCCTTTCACCTTATTCATTATTTCATCCCGCATTTCTTCTGAGCTTGAAAGGTCTTCGGGATTGATTTTTATTTTGATTCTGTCTGCTCCGATTATTTCAGATAATGCGGATGAGATAGTTCTTTTTACTGCCGCATTGTCCAGAACTATTTCGGTTCTGAGAATTCCTTTCAATGCAGAGCTTATTACATCAACCATACCGTCTATTGCGGACTCAATGTAATCAGATTTTGTTTTCTTTAAATTCAGCGCCGTTTCTTCTAAAATTTTCAAAGCACTTTCTATTGAAGAGACGGCTTCGGCTTTTGCATCTTCTCTTGCACGGCTCATTCCGCTTTCTCGCGCCGCTTCTTCAATTCTCTCTTTCTCTTTTGTTGCGCCTGCAAGAATTGCAGATGCCTTTTCTTTTGTGTTGGAAAGAATCTTTTCAGCTTCCTTGTTTGCATTCTCAACTAATATTTTTGCAGATTCTTTTGCTTCATGCTCTTTGATTCGAGCCTCGTGAATCAGCCGTTCGTGAATGTCTAATCTTTTTTTTTCGCCTTCCTGATGCCGAATAGGAAAAATGCCGGCTTGCAAAGGTATATGAACTACATCTTCAGTTGAGCCTAACTGATCTCCGCGAATGACATTAGACAACAAGCTGCTCCTCGCCGCCGCGAGCAATTACTATGTCTCCAGCTTCTTCGAGCTTGCGGATAATATTGACGATTCTCTGCTGAGCGTCTTCAACATCTCTAAGTCGCACAGGCCCCATATATTCCATATCTTCTTGAAGCATTGCAGCGGCACGCTTGGACATGTTCGAGAAGATTTTGTCTTTCACTGCATCGTCAACAGATTTCAGAGCAAGAGCCAGTTCCTTCTGCTCGACTTCGCGCAATACCTGCTGAATATCTCTGTCTGAAAGCAGAGTAATATCTTCGAATACAAACATTCGTTTCTTGATCTCTTCTGCTAGTTCGGGATCCTCTTCTTCCAAAGCTTCTATGATCGACTTTTCTGTTGCTCGGTCGACAAGATTCAAAACCTCTACTATTGCATCGATTCCGCCTGCTGATGTGTATTCTTCGTTGACCAGAGAGGAAAGCTTTCGTTCTAAAACACGTTCGATATCTCTGATGATATCCGGAGAAGTTCTGTCCATCTCTGCGATTCGTTTTGCAACGTTTGCCTGAATCTCTTCGGGCAAATGAGTAAGTATTTGCGAACTGACCTGCGGTTGAAGATACGAAAGAATGAGCGCAATCGTTTGCGGATGCTCGCCTTGTATGAAGTTCAAGAGCTGACCGGGATCTGCATTGCGAATGAAATCGAAAGGCCTTACCTGAAGACTAGTTGTAAGCCTGTTTATGATATCTATCGCGCGCTCGGCGCCAAGTGCCTTTTCGAGTATGTCCCGCGCATATTCGATTCCGCCTTGGGAAATAAATTCTTGAGCAAGCATCATTTCCTGGAACTCGACTAAAACCTTGTCGCGTTCTTCAGGTTCGACTTTGTCGATTCGAGCTATTTCCAAAGTCAATTGCTCGATCTCTTCATCGCGAAGATGTTTGAATATGTCTGCGGCAATCTCCTGCCCCATCGAGACGAGAAAGATTGCAGCTTTTCTCTTTCCTGTTAATTTTGTTGCCGCAGTTGTCATATACTTATTTTATCCTTGATAGGTTCATTATGCTATGCCGCCGCCGCATCTTCAGATATCCATGTTCTGATAAGATCCGCAACAACTTTTGGTTTTGCTCGTGCAAGCGAAGATGCTCTGCGCTGAATTTCTTGCCGCTCCTGGTCCTCAAGCGAAATTTCACCCGCAAGCCCTGCCTCTGCTTCAGCCAGAGCTCTTTGCCGCTCCAATTCTCGTTTACGCGCAAGCTCTTCTTCACGGATTCTGATGTGCCTTCTCCACGCGGCATACAGGAAGAATAATCCGACAATGAATGGGGCAGTTAGTAGTCCGTAAAGTGTAAGCTTTCTTTGGAACTCTTCCTTCTCTTTTATTGCATCGAGCTGAGCCCACTCTTTTGTTCGGTCCCACGGAGTGTTCCTTACCTCTATTACATCGCCTCTTTGAAGATTCTGACCGATTGCAGAGGCAACTATTGCTTTTAAGTGATCCATCTCTACAGCAGTGCGAGCAATGTATGTACGCTTGACTTGATTCTGAGTGTCTTTTTCTTCCTTCCATATTCCGTCAATTGCAACTGCCGCTGAAATTCTTTTTACGTAAGGCGATTGAATTCTTTCAGTGACTGTTTTGTCTGAAAGCAAATTGACTATCTTTTCAGAGCGCGAATAATCTATCGGTCCTGTTTGAGCAATTGAGTTGTAGACTGGCGGAGCGTTCGAAGCAACTCCGGGTTCGCCGCCCGGCCTAATGCCTTGCCCCGAAAGCTTTTCGTCGATTGTCTGTTCTGAAACTTTGTATTGATCAAATCCGGGAACAGTGTAGTTTTCTTGATTTACTTGAACATTGTCCCAATCGAATTCGACATCGACTGTTGCAGTGAATTTGTCGTATCCGACGATAGGACCGAGTACTGTCGATATCTTTAGGTTCAGCTCATCTTCGGTCTCTTGCTCTATTTTTGCTTGCTTGGAGGATTGTCCCGAAGATTCATCTTCAGGCACCAGCGGCCTTGCAAACTGATCCGTGATTGTTATCTTTTCCGGAGCAAGTCCGGGAAATCCTCCGGCAATGAGATTCCTTATCGCACGAATTTGTTCGTCGTCCAGCTTCTGCCCGGGCTCAACCGTTAAGACGATTGATGCTGTCTGAGGAATTTCACTCTCGACAAATAAACTTTGATGTTCGATGTATGGAACAGATATCGATACGTCGCTGATGATTTGAGTGTATGATCTTATCAGCCGCCGCATTTCGGATTTTAAAGCTTCTAATGTTCGCAGTCTCTGTTCGTAATCGGTTGTTGTGATGTCGAACTCTTCAAAAATGCTGAATCCTTTTTCTGTATTTCCGAAGAGTCCTTTTTCTGCCAATGCTAGATGAATTTCGTTTCTGAGCTTTGCATCAACTTGAATTGTTTTGCCTTCGTTCGTAAGCCTATAATCGATTGAAGGACGGTATCCGCGTTTGTCTAGCTCTACCTTAATCTGCGATGCCTGTTGAAGATCAAATGTTCCAAGTTCAACCCATACTGTTCGCTGAGAAAAAAAGATGACTGCAATAAGAAGAATAAAAGTGAGGCCGCTGACGATTGACGAGGCAATGCGTTGAGATAGAGTGAGACTCTTCCAAGTGTTTTGAATCTGCGCTACGATTCTCGCAACAAATTCTTTCAAATTACATTCTCCGTTTCTTGCTACGTTTAAGCCGCGTTTTTTTCACAATTGAAATGCACCTTTGCTTTCTCTTCAAGCAAATCTGCCCGATGCGCATTTCAAATCAATACACTTCTATACTATTGATTTAGCTATAAACGCAAGTCGTTTCTTTAAAAAATTTTTATGCTGTGGAGAATTAGTGGAAAAACAGTTAGTAAAATTTTTGAATTATCTGAGCTGAGTTAATGATGTAAAGGCGCGAATAGCGAGATTTCTTACTTGAAGTGCAGTATCGATTGCGAGCTGAGATTTTGCCGCGGCCACCATGACTTGATGAACATCTTCAGTCTTGCCCGCCTCAAAGTCTCGATCGAGTTTATCCGATTCCTGAGTTACTGCTACAAGGTCGTTAACCTTATTTTCCAGTAGAGACTTGAAGCTTTGAGCGATATCGGCGCCTGGGGCTTTCTCTGGAATGATCTCTTTTTTTGCTGAAGCTTTTTCCAAATCTATTCGTGCGCCGGCACGAAGATTCATCAAATCAATATTCTTAATCATGTTCCTATTTTAAGCGCTTCATTCCACATTGCACGAAAATCTCGTATTGTGGTCACGTTGGCTTCATAGGCTCGAGATGCATCGATCATGTCCACCATCTCCGTAACAATATCGACATCGGGATATTCGACGTATCCTTCCGCATTCGCATCAGGATGACTTGGCTCGTATCGAAGATACTTTTCCAAAAGAGGTCCGTCCTGCTCCTTTACATCAACTATTCTAACTCCGGTTCCCGGGTCGTTAGTCATGACTCCCGGATTTTGAACCATAGGAACTTGAAATCGAATTGGATTGTAACGCGGTTCGAATATTACTCTCTGCTTTCGGTAGGGCCCCGGTTTTCCGTCAGACCTTCTAGTCGTGTCGGCATTCGCAATGTTGTTCGCAATGACGTCGAGTCTTGTTCTCTGAGCAGACAGGCCTGACGCGGCTGTGAAAAGCGGCATGAATGCGCTCATGATTCTATTCCTTTCATCATGCTGACTGAGTCTTATTCACGATGCTTGATAGAACTCGAAACCGATTCGCCAATCGATCCGACATGGTTTGGTAATACATTGTATTCTGCGCCATGTTTGCCATTTCAACCTCGGGGTCGACATTGTTCTTGTCGTTCCGTGTCCATGTGTCAAGCTCTGCATATACGTTCGGATTGATTCTATCGATGTCTCTCGTCGGCTCTGTATCAAAATGGCGAGCTGATATGCGGGACATTTCAATTCGCGTCGGAGGATCTAAAGCTCTTTTCAATTCAGAGACGAAAGATACGTCGGAACGTTTGAATCCGGGCGTATCAATATTCGCAATATTATCTGTCAAGACTTTGTGCCTAAGCATTGAATAGTCCAGTGCTTTAGCTGAAAGCCCTATTGCATCATAATTTATAACCCTTGCCATATAGAATCGTAATCGTCATAGATTTATTCAACCTTGAGTGATTTTGTTGATTTTTATCTATTTTTTTGGAGAATGTTGTTATGACGGGAATAAATATTGTTCTTACAACTTGCCCTTCGACTGAAGTCGCAGAATCAATTGCAAGAAAACTTGTCGATGAAAAATTGGCCGCTTGTGTAAATATCATTTCGTCTGTGCAATCGATTTATAAGTGGAAGGGTGAAGTGTGTGCGGAGTCTGAATGCCTTCTTCTAATTAAGACGAGCGTTGATAGGACAGAAGAGCTGAAGAGAATGATTTGTGAGATTCATCCTTACGAACTTCCAGAAGTAGTCGTTTTAAATTCTACTGACGGATTGAAAGAATATTTTGAGTGGGTGAATAATTCTGTGAAGCGTGAAGTGTGAAGCGTGGTCAGCACCCGTTTTTCTTGAGACAAGCCACTCCGTTTTTTAATTGAGGAACGATCTTTTTGCATTCTTCATCTCCAATCGGACATCGAGAATAAAAGACACAGCCGCTCCTGGATTCAAATATGCTCGGTGGCTCGCCTCGTGGAGGTTCGCCTCGTGGAGGCTCGCCTCGTGGAGGTTCGCCTCGTGGAGGTTTCCCGACAGGTTTAATCTTTTTTCCGGGAAGCGATTCGATCAGCATCATGGTATAGGGATGCTTCGGATCTTCGAAAACATTTTCCCCTATCTCCATAATTCGCCCGAAATACATTACAGCTACCCTGTCGCTCACATGTGATACCACGCCAATGTCATGAGAGATAAAAAGATAGGTCAATTCGAGTTCTTTTCGGAGATCCAAAACTAAATTTATTATTTGAGCCTGAATTGATAGATCGAGTGCAGATACGGGTTCATCTAATACAATATATTCCGGCTCAAGAATAAGAGCTCTAGCAATAGAAATCCTCTGCTTCTGCCCTCCAGAAAATTGATGAGGATATTTGTGCATTTCATCGGGAGAGAGTCCGACCCTTTCCATTATTTTAGCGGTTCTGTCTTTGAGCTCATTATTTTTTGCAATTCTGTGAACGAGCAGAGGATTGCCGATAAGATCTTTTATTTTCATTCGAGGATCGAGACTGGAATTAGGATCTTGAAACACAATCTGCATTTGGCGGCGCATTATTCTCAATTCTTCTTTGCGTAATTTTTCTAGTTCTATTCCATTAAAAAAAACTTTTCCGGCAGCAGTAGGAATTAGTCGAATACTTGCTCTTCCGAGTGTTGTTTTCCCCGAGCCGGATTCACCTACCAATCCCAATATTTTGCCTTTATAGATTTCAAGCGAGACTTCATCAACAACGCGTAATTTTTTTTTGCCGTCTGCAAACAATGAATTGGAAATGGAAAAATCAACAGAGACATTTTCAAGTTTTACTAGCGATTTTGAATTATTTTTCATTTGAGTTCTTTAATGCACCTAAGCTTATATCCATTTTTCGACTGCACGCTGATCTCTTCACTGCATATTTCTTTCGCAAATGAGCACCTATTCCTGAATGAACAGCCGGAAAGCCGTTCAATTGGCCGTGGGATCTGCCCGGGAATAGTACAAAGACGTTTCGATTTATTGGAATGTTTCGGCATCGAAGCAATAAGACCCTCGGTGTAAGGATGCTGAGGCATATTCAAAAGAGCTTCTGCATCGCCTGACTCTACGTCTCTACCAGAATAAATGACAACTGCTTTGTCGGCAATTTCGGAAACTACTCCAATGTTGTGAGAAATAAAAAGTATTCCTTTTTCTTTTTCAGTTTCTATTATTGAGTGAAGCAGTTCCAAAATCTGAGCCTGAACTGTGGCATCGAGCGCAGTTGTGGGTTCGTCTGCAATCAGGAGTTTAGGCTCTGAAGCTAGAGCCATTGCAATCATAACTCTCTGCCGCATGCCTCCGGATAATTGATACGGATATTGTTCCGCTCTTTTTTTGGGATCTCCGATTCCAACCTTTGAAAGCGCTTCCACTGCCTTATTATGGGCGTCTTTTTTTGTCAATCTGCAATGAAGTTTAAAAACTTCAGCAATTTGTTCTCCTATTTTTATTACCGGATTCAGACTTGTCATCGGCTCTTGAAAAATCATCGCCGCGATTTTTCCGCGAATGTTATGAAAATGTTTTTGTGAAACAGAAGTCAACTCTAATCCGTCGAGTTTAATTGAACCTGACGAAATTTTAAGATTTGAGGGAAGAAGCCCCATAACAGCTAGAGCGGTTATGGATTTACCTGATCCTGATTCTCCTATTAGTCCGGTGACTTCTCCGACTGAAACTGAGAGTGATATTCCGTCAACAATGTTTATTTCAGTTTCAGATAATTTTGTTGAAATGGAAAGGTTTTCGATTTCGAGAATATTTTTCATCTCTTCTCTTTTTTTGCTCGGCTTTTGGAGTTCAACTTTTGGCGCAGTTTTTTAGCCGCAAGTTTTGGATCGTCAACATGGACTCGGGCTCCTCCGATGATATCGATAAATCCAATTTCATTCTTGAAGCGCGGCACAATATGAAGATGAAGATGTTCGAGCGAGGCTCCGGCAGTGTTGCCAATATTGTATCCGATGTTATATCCGCTTGGATCGTAGATTTCGTCAAGAACGTCTAGAATTCGCCTTGTCCATTTATCTATCGATTTTACTTCTGAATCGAGATAACTGCGAGGATCGATTATGTGTCTCTTCGGAACAATCATCACATGACCTGGATTGTAAGGGAAGAGATTTAAGGTAACGAATACATATTTGTCTTTAGCGAGGATTAAATTTTCTACATTTGGATTTCCGTCTCGCGAAGCGCATAAAATGCACGATACGGATGGCCGATTTCCACGAACGTAATCGCGCTTTGACGGAACGAAGAGCAATTTTCTTTTTGGATATTTTTTCATTTTTCCAATTTAACAAATGATATCCAAGATTTGCAAAAGAAAAAATATATTATCGACAAATCCGCCGCTCGCCGCCGACGGCGGCAGAAAAGTTGCGGATTTACACGAATTATTTGGCCAGTCGGATTATCAGGATTTGCTCAGACATTTTATCATTGCATAATTCTAAAATATTAGTTAAACCGTTTTATTTATGTGAGTAACTCTGGTAAAAAAAAATAAAAAAAAAGCTTGACAGAATTATCTATATTACTTTATTCTGTACTGTTTCATAAAAGTTTTTTTCGGGGAGGTAACGTTATGTTACGTGTTAAATGGTTTGGTGTTATTGGTTTGTTGCTTCTTTGCGCAACTCTAGGAAGCGCGGCAACTTATCCAATTAGTTTTGATTTTTCTTCATCGGAAAAGACTCAGATATTGCAGTGGCTGAATTCTGCAACGACTGAGCAGATGTTAGCGATAGATCTATCTTCTGCGACAGCAAAGAAAGTTCTATTGTTACGACCTTATTCCAATTGGGATCAAATGTGGGTGACGTCTGTCGGTTCAAATACTAATGCAAAAAGAATTGCAATAGAGCTTGGGTTTATTCAGGAAATGTATGATCGCTATCCGACAAAGACTCCTTTAAGAATTAGAGTTCAAGATAGAGCTGCTGTATTAAACTTTTTGAACAATGCGTCCGTCAATCAAATGATTGCGGCAACTCTTAGCTCTTCTGCTCAAAGGAGCATTCCGAAGTATAGGCCTTATATAGATTGGAAGAAGGCTTTGAGAAGAGTATCCAATCCAAATCTCAAAAAGGTAGCAATTTATCTTAAAGTTCTACGATATAAGACCAACTCTAAGGGAATCGAAACAATATCTGGAATCGGCGCAGTCTATGGTCAGAGAATGAGAAACATTAAACTCTTTACAGTTGGAGCTTTGCTGATGCATTCAGTATGGCCTGATTGGAGAGCTGAAATTGCTCAGAAAGTCGGCGTATCACAAGCATTGGTTGACAAATGGGCGATTCGCGCCGACCTTCAGAGAATCAGCGGTTGCGGAGAACAGTATGGAGATCTGCTTGCCTATTGCGGAATAAAAGGTGTGCCGGATCTTGCGACAAGAAATGCAACGACATTGAGAACTTTAATGATTCAAACCAATCAGCAATATGGCGGCGATAAATTTAATATGGTGAATACAATGCCATCTAAGACAACAATCAGAAGATGGATTACCAAGGCGAAGGATACAGTGAGGTATCCACGATTCCTTGAAGGATTATGATTCGATAAAATTTAAATTAGAGGCTGGCATTTTTGCCAGCCTTTTTTTTGAAATAGTTGGGAGCATGGCGAATTATTGGGGTTGACCAAAAAGTAGTATTTTGTCATCGCGAGCACCGAAGGTGCAAAGCAATCTCTTAATGTTAACAGATTGCTGGTATGTTATTATATTTGAAATTGCAAATTGGAAAGTGAAAATTGAAAATTTTATTTTTCCAATTTTCATTTTTCAATTATTTCACACGTCCTTTGAAAGATAGGCTGGAGACAAGGAAAAAAATAGATAAAAAAACTCAGTATCTTGGTATCTTCGTCGCGATGACTCTGCGAGTCCGCTCCTCGCAATGACAAATGAATCGGATGCAACTAACCGCGTTACGAAACGTTGAAGCGAATCTCGATGATGTCTCCGTCATTTATTATGTAATCTCTGTCCACTACCTTTGCTAGTCCCTGTTTCTTTGCGTCATTAAAGCTGTGAACTTTCATGTAATCATCGAATGAAACAATGTCGGCTCTGATAAATCCTCGCGCAAGATCAGAATGAATTTTTTCCGCACACTCGACAATATTGAAGCTCTTATGAACTGGCCATGCATGAACTTCCGGCGGGCCGGCAGTAAAGAAGAAGACAATTCCTGCTTTTGCAATAACGGCTTTGACAGCCTCTTCAGGCTGGATAGAAGCATTAACAGGCACTACCGGTTTCATTGTAATAAAATTTAAATTTAATAATAATTTCTTCTCTTCATCATTAAATTCCGCATCACAAAGCAGTTTTTCCTCTTCAAGAAATTTTATGCTTTTTTGCAATAGAGCTTTTTCAGATTGGTCTTCAGACTTTTCCATTCTCTGCTCGCATCTCTCAATATCAGGCAAAATTAAATCCAATATACTTTCTTGCTCAACAATAATTCCGTCACACTTAGAAAGATCTCCCTTCATTAATTCCACATAATGAGGCACAAGTTTCTTCGGCTTATGTTTCTCAACCAGAGCATCGAATCGAGGGTCTTTGAACTTCATCTTTCCTTCCGGTAAATTCAATCCGACAAAACCAATAATCATATCTTTATCCTTTACTTTTCTTCCGCGAACTTGTAAACATCATCAGCCTTTCCTGCAATAATCAGGACATCTGAATCTTTAAGAGGAGCGTCCGGATCTGGAAAGATATGAATCTGTTCCGGTATAGTCTGCTGAATAAGAAGAACCTGAATGCTGTATCTATATCTCAACTTTAGCTGACGTAATGACTTTCCAACCATGGAATTCGGCGTGACAACTTCAGCAATAATATATCCTGGCGCAATTTCAAAATACTCCAGTAAATTCGATGCAATAATCTGTTTAGCCAGTCGAATAGCAGTTTCCTCTTCTGGAAATATTACTTCAGTCGCTCCGATTCGTTCAAGCAATCCGCGGTGTTCGCTCGAAATAGCTTTAGCAATGATCTTGCGGCTTTTCAATTCTCGCAAATGAAATACAACCATTGCCGACGCTTCGATCGATTCTCCAAGACTGACAACCGCCGCGCTGTATGAAGCAACATCGAGTTCTTTTAAAACCTCTCTGTTTCTGACATCTCCAACAACAGCCTTCGTCACCTCTTCGGATATTTCGTGAATGACGTTTGAGTTCCTATCGACAGCCAATACTTCGGCTCCTGCCTTGAAGAGTTCTTTTGCCACTTTGCTTCCAAAAGATCCCAGCCCTAAAACAGCGTATCTCTTATTTTCAGTCATAAATTACTCCTTATCCAAGTCCAACCTTTCCTTCAACAAATTTTACGGACGAGGTCTGTGCTCGTCCTCCTATGGCAAATGCGAAGGTCAGCGGACCGATTCTGCCGATAAACATTGCGAATATAAGTATACACTTTCCGATGAAAGATACATAAGAAGTTATACCGGTTGAAAGTCCTACCGTGCCCAATGCTGAAACAGCCTCAAAGATAATTCCGAGCGCTCCGTGCGGATTTAATTCCCGCGGTAAATCAGATTCGCTGATCAAAAGCAGAAGCGAAGCAACTGCGGCAATCAAGAGATAAACAAAAATAATCCATACTGCTTTAAATATTGTTTCGTCCTCGATATCCCATCGTTGTATTCTTACGTATCTTCTTCCGGAAAGAATAGAGATTAAACGCAAAAAAACAATTGCAAGCGGAGTGGTTTTGAATCCTCCTCCGGTTCCGCCTGGTGATGCTCCGATAAGCATCAAGAGAATTATAAAAAAGAGTGAACTATCTCTAAGCATAGAAATATCGAGCGTATTGAAACCGGCAGTGCGAGGTGTAACTGATAAAAACAAAAGGCGCAGAAGCCTGCCTCCAATTCCGGCATTTCCAAAAATTGAGCCGTCCCATTCAAGAACTCCCAATACAAAAAAACCGCCCATTACAAGAAACAATGTCGTAAAAAATACAAGTAGTGTATGAAGAGAAAAACGTTTTTTTAGCGAAGTCAATTCAGCCATGACTCCATAGCCAAATCCTCCGATAATTATCAAAAGCATGATAGTAAAGTTGATTACAAAATTATCTCCATACCCCATCAAATTATCCGACTGAAGTGAAAAGCCTGCATTACAAAAAGCCGAGACAGAATGAAACAGAGCCCAACCTGCATCATTCCAAAATGTCGTATGTTCAGGAAGTCCAAAATAAAGCAGAACCGCTCCGAAACTTTCAATAATAAAAGTTCCGTAAGCAACGCTCATCAGTATTCTTCCGATTCTATTAACCGAACGCTCTCCTACAGTGGAAGAAGCCAAAGTATAGGCATTGCCAATCAAAGAACCGAAAGTCGAAAGAAGAAAAAGCCACAGAGTAATAATGCCTAATCCGCCAAGCTGAATTAGAATACAGACAACAATCTTACCCCAAACAGTAAAAACCTGAGAGATATCCAAAGTAGTTAGACCGGTGACGCAAACCGCTGATGTCGAGGTAAAAAGGAGGTCGGTGAAAGGGACATTTCGAGTTGTCATACCCGGCAGAGAAAGTAAAAGCGCTCCTAAAATAATATTTATTAAAAATGAAAACGTAACGAGTCTCAAAGGGTCTTTAAATATTTTAAAGTCTCTCATTAAATTATTCTTCATCTTCGCACCAATCACACACCACGCTTGTCACGCAGACCAAAGCCTGCGGCTGCCAGTTAACAAACTGCGCATCACACGTCACAAATCATGAACTGGCTTTTACACAGCCGAATCTGCGATCACGCTTCTGATATTCTAAAACAGCTTTAAAAAATTCCACACGGCTGAAGTCAGGCCATAATGTTTCAGTGATATAAAACTCGGTGTATGCCATCTGCCAGAGCAAGAAATTCGAGATGCGAAGTTCGCCTGAAGTTCTAATCAAGAGATCAGGATCCGGTATTCCCTTTGTATAAAGATTATCTTCGATTGTTTTAAAATTTATTCGGTCAGGTTTTATTTCGCCGTTCGCAACCATAGTTCCGATTCTTTTAGCAACCGTGATAATTTCATCTCTACTGCCGTAATTCAGAGCAAGAACAAGCTTTTGACCGTCATTCTTTGAAAGCCGCTCTATCGCGCAGTCGAGTTCACGTTTAGCATAAGAAGGCAGCTTCGATATATTTCCGATAGTCAAAAGTTTTACATTTGAAGAATCAAGTTCATCAACTTCTTTCCTCAAATATTCCTGGAGAAGATGCATCAACGCAGATATCTCCGGTTTAGGCCTGGACCAATTTTCAGCGGAGAAGGCGTATAGAGTCACAAATTCGATTCCTATATCCCGTGCGGCCTGAAGAGTTCTGCGAACAGTCTCCATTCCGGCTCGATGCCCAAATATGCGCGGCATATGTCTGGAAAGCGCCCAACGACCATTTCCGTCCATAATTATCGCTATGTGTTGCGGTAAACGATTAGGTTGAATCAGTTTAAGCACTGACTCTTCATACTTATCTTTTGCAACGGACACAATATCAGAGAGCGTCCGGGATTGCCCGGATGGCATCAGAACTCCATTATCTCTTTTTCTTTAGCGGCAGTCAGACCATCTATCTTTGAGATAAAAGAGTCGGTAAGTTTTTGAAGTTCTTCTGTTGCACGATGAGCATCATCTTTGGATATCTCACTCTCTTTCTCCAAATCTTCAATCAGCGTCTTTGCATCTCTTCTAACATTTCGTACACTGATCCTCGATTCCTCGGCGCGCTTGTGTGCATCTTTCGCGAGCTGTTTTCTGCGTTCTTCAGTCAATGACGGGATCGGGAGTCTTATTACCTTGCCGTCATTTGAAGGCGTAATTCCGATGTTTGCGGCTTGAACCGCCTTCTCTATTGCAGAAAGCGATGATTTATCCCACGGCTGAATAACAATCAATCGCGGGTCCGGAGTCGAAACAGTTGCTAACTGATTAATCGGCAGATTGCTTCCATACATCTCCACCATAATATCATCCAGCATTGAAGCCGAAGCTCGTCCGGTTCTTATGCTGAGCAATTCCTTTTTGAATGCCTCAATCGCTCCATTCATGCGGTTCTTCGCATCCGACATCACTTCAGTAATCATATCACACCACCCTCGTTCCAATTTTTCCGCCCAGTACGGCTTTCTTTATATTCCCGCGCTTTGTCGAATCAAAAACTACTATCGGCAGTTTGGTTTCTCTGCAAAGCGAAGTAGCTGTGGAATCCATCGCCTGAAGATTCTTTATCAAAATATCATGATATGAAATTTTTTCAAACCGGACGGCATCTTTTTCTTTGACAGGGTCTTTGTCGTAAATTCCGTCGACTTTGGTTGCTTTCAAAAGAACGTCGGCTCCAATCTCATTGGCTCTAAGCGCAGCCGCAGTGTCAGTGGAGAAATAAGGGTTGCCTGTGCCTCCGGCAAAAATTACCACTCTGCCCTTTTCAAGATGCCGCACTGCCCTTCTCTTGATAAACGGTTCGGCAATCTGCCTCATCTCAATTGCAGAAAGCACTCGAGTCGGAACGCCGGTCTTTTCGAGCGCATCCTGAAGAGCAAGCGCATTAATTACCGTTGCGAGCATTCCCATCGCATCAGCAGTGACTCGATCGACTCCGAGAGCCGCCGCAGATTTTCCTCTCATAATATTTCCGCCGCCGACAACAACAGAAATCTCAATTCCGAATTCATATATCTCCGCAAGCTGTTCCGCCAAAGAGCGGACAACTTCGGGATCGATGTTATATTCACGGTCGCCCTGTAATGCCTCTCCGGATAGTTTTAGAAGAATTCGCTTATAGACCGGTTTTTTTCTCAAACCTGCCTGTCTTTTACTCTTACTCTTCACTTCGTTCTGCCTCTCTTTCAAAAGAGACGCGTGAGCAAAAACCGCTCAGTTCCCCGTACTCTCGCCAAGTTCCATTCGAACGAATCTGATAACATCAACTTTTTCTCCGAGCTTTGCGGCAGTCTCAATCACATAATCATTAACAGTTTTTGCAGTTGACTTCACAGCTTCGCCGATCATGAATTCCTGATCGAGCAGACATATTTCCGCGAAATACTTTTCCAGTTTTCCCTGAACCATCTTTTCTACAACCTGCTGAGGTTTTCCGCTTTCAGAAGCCTGCTCTGCATATATTTTCTTTTCTCGCTCGACAATTTCGACCGGCGCATCTTCGCGTTTTACATATCGCGGCCGAGAAACTGCAACCTGCATTGCAAGAGTTTTTCCCATCTTCTGGAATTCATCAGTACGAGCTACGAAATCAGTTTCGCATCGTACTTCAATCAAAACTCCTATTCTTCCGCCGTGGTGAACATAAGAAGCAATGCTTCCATTCGACGCAACTCTATCAGAACGCTTCGAAACCGACGCTAGACCTTTTTTGCGCAGTATATCCTTTGCTTTCTCAAAATCTCCATTAGCATCTTGAATCGCTTTCTTACAATCAAGCATTCCTGCCTGAGTCTCTTCTCTTAATTTTTTAACTTCATCAGCAGTTGGCGTATAACTCATATCTCTTCTTCCAATCCTTCCTCTAACTCTTCTTCCTTTGTTTTAATCTTTTTCTTCTTTAAAACATCTTCCGTAACCGGTTCAGCCTGAAACTCATCTTCAAAACTTTCAAAAGGTTCAAGCTCTTCTTCCGTAGGCATAAACGGTTCTTCAGAATCCTCTGGAATTAATTCCGGAGCCGAACCTGCCTGCTGAGCCGAAGCTCTGCCAAGAATAACAGCATCTGCAACAACTCCTGTTACCAAAGATATTGCGCGTATCGCATCATCATTACCCGGTATCACGTAATCAATATTATCAGGATTGCAGTTTGTATCAGCTAAAGCAATAATCGGTATCTTCAATCCCAAAGCTTCCTTTACTGCCAACTCTTCGCGCTTTGGATCGACAATAAAAACGATGCCCGGAATTCCTTTCATCTTCTTGATTCCGCCAAGCGACCGGTTGTAATTCAGAATAGACTTTTCTATTCGAGCTTGTTCCTTGCGCGGATACAGCGCCATATGACCGTCTTCTTTTGCTTTCTCATATTGCTGAAGTTTAATAATCGACTTTTTAATTGTTTGGAAATTTGTGAGAGTTCCTCCAAGCCATCGCTGGTTCACATAGAACATGTCACAGCGGGTTGCGTCTTCGGCAATAGTCTCCTGAGCCTGTTTTTTGGTTCCTACAAAAAGAACCGTTTTGCCTGCTTCCGCCATGGTCTTCACAGCATTGTGAACAACCTTGATGGCTTTCATTGTCTGCTGAAGATCGATGATATGAATCCCATTTCTTTCTGTAAAGATATAGGGTTTCATGCGAGGATCCCAACGCCGAGTCTGATGACCGAAATGAACTCCAGCTTCAAGAAGCTGTTTCATGGTAGGTATTGCCATAATCTTAACTTTCCTCCGTTTTTTCCTCCACTCGCAATCCTCCGTTTATGCGGAGAACGGCTATGCTCAGCGAGTGTGCGATTTAGTAATTGAATAATATTATAGTTACTCTAACTGTCAACAGAAAAGATTTCCGGAGACTCCCAAAAATCTCGTGATTTATTAAGGAAGAGTCGATAGCCATATATGAGCTGTAATGATTAAAATTTTATTTTGTTCATTTTTTAAATATTTAAATACATTTTCCTTATTTACAAGCTGAATAGCCGGAATATTTAACTTTTTTTGAAAATAAATTAAATTCTTTGATGGTGCATCGTCTGAAAATTTAGTTTCAATAAGTATTTTCGGGTTATTATTTTCGCATATTAAAAAATCGACCTCTTCTTTTTCTTTATTGCGTAAATAATGCAATGTAAATCTCCCATAACCGTATTCGTTCCAGTTGTAAACAGCTCTCAAGAGTTCAACTGCCACCATATTTTCAAATCTGTAGCTTTCATCTGAAATTTCAGGATAATTGTAAAGGTATAACTTTTTTTCTTTTAAAATACTTCGTGATATTTTTTTTGTCCAGGGGCCTATCCTAAATACAAGATAGAATATCTCTAATAATTTTAACCACTCTTTTATACTGCCAAAGCTAACCTGTAATTCTTCGGCGATATTATTCATTGAAATGGGGCTACCCACCCTTTTAGGCAACAGAGAAAATAAAATCTCGATATAGTCGGTATTTTTTATATCAGAAATACTTTTTATGTCTTCCCTGACAATTTGAGATGTATAATTTGCCGTCCATTTATTGAAAAATGTCTTTTTTCCATTTACATAAGGTTCAGGGAATCCACCCACATTAAAAAGAGTTTGCCAGATCTTAGATGTTATTTTTAAATTCGTAAAATCAAAATTGGTAAGAGGAGATACTGCAAAATCTTTAAAACTTTTTCTTTTATTCGATAATTCAGCTACAGTTAGAGGAAATAGGTGTAACTGGAAATATCTGCCGGCTAAAGAATCACCACCTTTTTTATACAAATCAAATCGTCCGCTACCTGAAACAAGAAATTTATAATCACCGGCAAATTCATCATATATTCCTTTTAGATAATTTTTCCATTTACTATACTTGTGCATTTCATCAAAAATCACCAAAGGTATTGATTCGTCTTTGCGATTAATATTCTCGAAAAATGTAGGTTCTTGTATCAATAATCTTTTTTGGCTAATAATATCCCAATTAAAATACAGGTTATTTTTAAACCCTTCGGCTATTTTCTGCGCAAAGGTTGTCTTACCTACTTGCCTGGGTCCGGAGAGAAATATCATTTTTTTTTCAGATGACAAATCCTGCCACATATTAAGATACATCGACCTTTTTATCATGAGACTATTCCACACTCTAATGCGAAAAAGTCAAGACTTTTTCGCAACTAACCAAAATAAAATCGTATTAAACTCAATCTCAGTCAAAGCGAAATGTTTGTGCGCTTTTGTAAAGGAAAGAGGTAGTGAAAGCACTTACTCTCTTGACTACAACCATATTACTCCTTAGCCTCTTTATATGAAGAATGTTTGGATCGCAGGAATTGGAATGACGAAGTTCGGGCGGCGTAAGGATTCGCTGGAAGATATGATTCTCGAGGCGGCACGTATTGCGCTAGTTGATTCCGGATATGATGATTTCGATGCCGTGTATGTTGGGGCGATGCATCCTGAAGGTTTTCTCGGTACCAGCAATCTAGCTTCCGTAATTACCGATTATCTCGGACTCGTTCCTGCGCCCGCAATGCGCGTTGAATCTGCCTCATCGACAGGCGCCGCTCTATTTACGGCAGGTTTCCATGCCGTTGCATCAGGAGACTGCAGACGCGTATTGATAATTGCCGGAGAAGTTATGACTCGAGTTCCAACATCAAAAGCGACTCATATTCTTTCACAAGTCATCGACGGAGATGAACGCAGACACGGCGCTACAATGCCGGCTTTAGCCGCGCTATCGACAAGAAGATATATGGTCGAATACGGTTTGACCTCCAGAGAACTTGCTCTTGTCGCTGTAAAAAATCATGCGAACGGAGCGAGAAATCCTTATGCTCATTTTCAAAAAGAGATAACCATAGAAGATGTAATGTCTTCAAAACTTATCTGCGATCCGCTTCGTCTTTACGATTGCTCCCCGATCTCCGACGGTGCGGCCGCAGTTGTACTGACCGATACTCCATCTGCAATCCGAGTAGCGGGCTTCGGACAGGCAACCGATCTTATTTCAGTTCAGATGCGCTCTGATTTAACTCACTTCACTTCCACCCGCATTGCCGCAGAGCGAGCATTTAAAATGGCGGGAATTTCGCCGGCAGATATCGGCACAGCGGAAATTCATGATGCCTTTACTTCATTCGAAATTATTGGGTCGGAAGATGTCGGGCTTTTTCCGCCTGGTGGAGGAAGAAGAGCTCTAATAGATGGAATCACTCAGCACGACGGGAGACTGCCAATAAACGCATCCGGAGGATTGAAAGCTAGAGGGCATCCTGTCGGAACAAGCGGATTGGCTCAAGTCGTGGAGATTGTTCTTCAACTTACAGGAAAAGCTCAATATCCTCATCCTCAAGGCGTCAGATACGGATTAACTCAATCTGTCGGAGGACTTGCAACAAACAATCTGGTCACCATAATGGAGGCGATTCGATGAATAAATCTTTGATTCCTCTATTGCCGATTTGGAAATGCGGATGCGGATACGGAACAGTCGTCGAACGCCCGTATTGTCCGAAATGCCATGATTTATTACAGCCTTTTTCAACCTCGCCGTTAGGAGTCGTTCTTTCGTGGACAATAATTCATGTGACGCCTTCAGGCGAAACCGAGCCTTACGGATTGGCAATGGTTGGACTCGACATAGGAATAAATGCAATGGCTAAATTCGAGCATGGCAAAATTCCTGAGATTGGAAATAAAGTTGCCATCGAAATTCACGAAGACGGACTCAGATGGATTAAATATCTTCCTGACACTCCTCTTTCCGACAAATGAGTTCACGCATAGACAAAATCATAATTGCAATTCTCATTTGCCTGGCGATTTTATATTCCGCTTATCAATTTATACCAAACTTAAAATCAAGACTGCCGTGGCTAAATAGAACCGAAATTTACTCAAGAGTTCCGTCTGCGTTCGGCATTTCTTTAGGACAGTCTGTTCTTCAAAGCAACGCTCCGCTGGCTTCAAAGGTCGGTGAAGTAATCGAGCTGGAGCCTGTAGAGGAAGGCGTAATGATAAAGGTAAGACTCGATCCGGGAGTAAAGATAAGGCAAGGCTCAACTTTAATTCTCACACCAGGCAATACTTTAGAAAAAGTGCGTATTGAATGCGCCTTTTCTGACTCTGGAGAATTTTTACAAGGAGCGGCAGGCATTAAGGGAAAAATAGTTTTTCATGCTCCGGAAGGCATGCTAGAGCCTGCTCCTCAATGGCCGTTTGAAAACTTTTCTGATACAGGCAACAATCAATTTTCAGAAGAAGAAAAATATCTAGCACTCGGAAAAAGATATTTTAAAGAAAGCAGAAATGAATCGGCAATCTTTTGTTTTCGTAAGACAGTTACGCTCTCGCCATTCGCACTGGGCAATAATATGAATTTAGCTAAAGCGCTATGGCATGCGGGTAATTTCGGTGAAGCGGCGGCAATCTTAAAACCTTTTGAAAAAACTGCGCCGCATGGAAAAGACCGTATTCAACTGATGTCGGCGTATGGAACGGCTTTACTCTCGATAGGTCTGTATGAAGAAGCGGCAGAAGTTTTGCGGCCTGTATTAGAAGATGAAAAAAATCCGCTTGCAAAGAAAGAATTCGACATTGTTCTCTTCAATCTAGCTCTAGCTGAAAGGCGGCTCGGGAATCCGTCTAAAGCAATAGAGCTTATTGACTCTTCAAAAAAAAGCTCTATCGATTTGATGCTAATCAAATCAGCCGCATTAGCGGATGTAGGAAGGTTCGAAGAGGCAAAAGAAATTCTAGAAATTGCTAGCGGAGCTTCTCCGATCGCCGCTCTGAATTATTCTATTCTTTTAAGAAATAACGGTCGAATTGGAGAATCGATTAAGATACTCGAAAAGATCAAGGATATATGGCAGAGCGAAGCTCTTGTCGAATATCACATTGCAAAGTCATATTCTGCTTTAGGTGACAAGAGAACCGCTAAAAAGCATTTTCGTATAGCTGCAGAGCTCAGTAAAGACACTGACCTAAAAAAAATATTTTTAAAAGAAGCGAATTAGAGGGACACAACACCTAATTCCAATTCCTTACAATCTCGACATCGCAGATAAAAATTCTTCATTCGATTCGGTCTGAACCATCTTCTCCTGCAAAAGCTCCATTGCCTCGACTACTGTTAGCGGAGCAAGAACCTTGCGTAATGCCCAAGTCTTAGTTAAGTCATCAGGCTCAAGAAGAAGTTCTTCTCGACGAGTGCCTGAACGATTTATATCGATAGCAGGATAAATTCTTCGTTCCGCAAGCTTTCTATCCAAAATAATTTCGGAATTGCCTGTCCCCTTAAACTCTTCAAATATTACTTCGTCCATTCTACTGCCGGTCTCAATCAACGCAGTTGCAATTATTGTCAAAGAACCGCCTTCCTCGATGTTTCGCGCGGCTCCAAAGAAACGTTTCGGCCTATGAAGCGCATTCGAATCCACGCCGCCTGAAAGCACCTTTCCGGAGGCCGGCACCACTTGATTGTAAGCGCGCGCAAGACGCGTAATAGAATCCAAAAGAATAACTACATCCTTCTTTGTCTCGGTCAATCTCTTCGCTTTCTCTATCACCATCTCAGCAACTTGAACATGTCTTTGAGCCGGTTCATCAAACGTAGATGCGACAACTTCGGCGTTGACGCTTCTCAGCATATCCGTAACCTCTTCCGGACGCTCGTCGATCAATAAAACAATAATTGTTGCTTCAGAATGATTTGCGGCGATAGCATTCGCAATCTGCTGAAGGACAATCGTCTTACCTGCCTTTGGCGGAGAGGTTATCAAAGCGCGCTGTCCTTTGCCTATAGGCGAAAGCAAATCGATAATTCGCATTGAGAGATCTTTCTGTCCCTTGAGTTCCAGCTTATAGCGTTTAGTAGGATAAAGCGGAGTAAGATTGTCGAAAAGAATTCGCTCCTGAGCCTGCTCGGCGTCCTGATGATTTATCGCCTCGACGCGCAATAATGCGAAAAACTTTTCGCCTTCCTTCGGCTGGCGAACTTGACCGGATATAGTATCACCTTTTCGTAAACCGAATCTACGAATCTGCGACGGAGAAACATAGATATCATCTGGACTCGATAAATAATTGTAATCCGGAGAGCGCATAAAGCCGAATCCGTCAGGCAATATCTCTAGAACGCCGGCGGCAAATACGTTACCTGTTTTTTTGGCCTGAGCCTCAAGAATCGCAAAGATAAGATCCTGTTTCTTCATTCCCGTAGCGTTCTCGACATTTAGTGACTTCGCCATCTTTGTCAGTTCGACAATCGAATTCTTTTGAAGCCCTGCAACGTCAAGCTCTGCCTGCTCAACTTTATTGATTGCTGACTCAACCTGTTTTGGCTCAGCGGCATCTTCTTTAACTATCTGTTCTGTCGAGAGTTCTAAGACTTCAGGAATCGTAGCGGCTACGACCTCTTTTTTTTCTTCTTCGACAGGAGCAGCGCGGTTCTCCAACTTTTCTTTTTCCTTCACCGACTTTGGTGTCTTTCTCCTAGGCATGTTTTTCTTCTCCAATATAAAAATTCAAGATTGCAAATTTAGAAACACTAATTAAATTCAGAGTTTTGTGTACGGCTCCTTTTAATCTTAGACATTCAAAAGTTTGCGGGAAATAACTCAGATTAAAGATTATAATAGCTTTCAAGCATAACTTGTCAAGACTACTATCAATAATTTTTTCATTACTAGAGTTTTCCTAAATCTTTTGCTACAGCGCAATGGCTTCCCTCGTGCGTGCTGGATAAGCATGCCAATCCACGCGCCCCGCACGGGGCGCGACAATGTTCCTACTTTCGAAGGCAAACGGCTGGCGCTGTTTCAATCCACGCGCCCCGCACGGGGCGCGACTTTTGCTTTTATTACGATGCCACCATCGCATCTTGTT
>PEWQ01000187.1 GCA_002780065.1 Candidatus Hydrogenedentes bacterium CG07_land_8_20_14_0_80_42_17 | reverse complement strand
GCAGATTCATTAAAACTCAGGTGCGCGGAGTTGATGTAATGCCGACAGTTATGGATTTTCTAGGATTGCCTGTTCCGGATTATCTGGAAGGGAAGAGCCTCATGCCGGTAATTCGCGGCGAAGAGACTAAGGATAGAATCGCATTTATTCAGACCTCGCGCGCAGGCTACGGCGAGCCGGATCCTCAAAACGTCACGGATAGAATTCGCGCAGTAATTTACGAAGGCTGGAAACTGATACATTATTTTTACAAGGAGAATCAGGGACGCTTTGAGCTTTACAATTTGAGAGATGATCCTCTGGAACAAAAAAATATTCTCGATGAAGAGCCGAAAAAAGCCAACGAATTAAGAGAGATTTTATTCAAGTGGGTTAATGACGAGTCGAAGAAGAAGCCTCTGCAAAAGGATCCGTTCGACTACTCCTCTCCTTATCAGAAACTTATGAGATGGCTGTTTCCGCGGAAACCGATCGATCTGACCGGAGTGCCTTCGCCGCCGGTACTGCTTTCGCCTAAAGACGGAAGCGTCGTGACAGCGAAAACTGATGGAGGTCGGGTAGTCTTCAAATGGACAGGCCGAGCTGATGTTCCCTACGTTATCGAGTATGATGTCGGAAAGGATACGACTCATCTTCACGGATACATCGAGCTCGAGGGAAACGAGAAGATTTACGGGCCGTTCGAGAAAAGCTATTGGAACACGTATTTGAGGCTTTATTCGCCGTACAGAGTGAGAATATCGATTGATAAAGAGCCGCGGGAATGGAGCGAGTGGGTGAAGATTGAAGTGACGGCGAGCAATTGATGTCTGACAAAAATGAATTCTAATTCGAAAATAATTTTTTGGTTTTTGTCAGCTGCTGTTTGGACAGCTTTAATTTTTCTGACTCTTCCTTATGCCCCGGATATGACCGGCTGGATGACTTCGACAATCAATAAAACTTTTGAAACCGATTACGGATATAAAATGCTGGGACATATTTCGGCAGTGATACTCGGAATTATTTTGCTCATACTTTTCTATAAACTTATTTCGAACCCGATTACTCGAAAGCCTCTCCGATTGATATTAATAATTGCGGTCGCAGGAGTTTACGGATACCTCGTTTCAATAATGGAAGTGCCGACGGAAAAGATTCATTTTCTCGAATATGGATTTCTTTCATATCTGCTATACAAAGGATGGAGTTCGGCGATCATTTCAAAGGCTGTATTTCCAAATTCGCTTTTTACCGGAGTGGCAATCGGAACGCTCGATGAGACGATTCAGCATATTCTTCCTAATCGTCACGGTGAACTTATCGATATCTTTTGGAATATTATCGCCGTAGGTCTGCCTCTCGTGATATTCAGATTGTTTGAGAAGACGGAAAGGAGTTCTTCGGACAGAAGAGCAATATCGACTCGTGTTGCGGGAATATTTGCATTTCTTCTTCTCCTTGGGTTTACAGTTTTAATTCAGGAATATGGAATTGAAGTTAGAGACCCTAGAGGCTACATCTTCAAGACGAGAACGAATTCGCCTGAAAAACTATTTACAAAAGTGATTATTTCAGAAGATGCGATTCGAAGAATCAGAATGCCTTCATTATTCGATTACGATACTTTTCTTCGCGATTTTCCTGCTGAAAAATATCCGAAGCTGAATGAGTTTCGTGTTCATCTTTTTAGACGCGACCGCTATATTGCTTACACGTATCATGATTTAATTCGCCTTTCCATTTCTGATTCTTCTTTCATGCCGCTTATCAGCAATATGAATCGAGAGAAACTTTTTCAGAGAGCTCTTAATGATTACATTTTGTATTACGGAAAAGATGATGCAGTGAATCTTTTCGGAGCTGAATCTTTGCAAAGGGCGGAGTTTTGGTTGGACGGCAAAGATACTGATTGGGGAAAACCGCTGACGGATTCATACTACTTACAGCACAGAAAGAAATCAAGTGCAGGCGATTCTCCAAAGCGAGACGAGTGGAAGAAGAATCTTTTTGTGGCGCTAAAAGAAAACTTTATTCTCGAGGATTATTTCGGAGAACTGTTGGACGCGACCGAATCGAGATGGAATCAGGACTCGGTGGAAAGGATATATTCGCTTACTTCTCCACATGAAAATTACAATAGCGCAGTTGGAGAAAGAATCGTGACCGGTTGCTCGAAGACGGAAGTGATTTTATTCTTCAGTCTTTTGATTCTGATGATATTGGTTTATCCGCGAATATTCGAGGAAGTGAGAATAAATTCGATTGCGATTTTAGTATGCGTAATATTTTATATTGCATTTATTCATCCTGATACTTTTCATAGAGTCAAAATACCGACTGAAAAGATAATTTCAGGTAATCACTCTGTAATTACAATTTCATATTTGAGGTCGGAGCCGCGCATAGATGGAGTGCCTGACATCGATTTGAAATATTCGATGGTTTATGCAAACGGAGGCACAGGCGCCCCGCCTGTGCCGGAAAATAATACGCATTTTGGAATAGGATATACCGAAAACTTTTTATATTTTGCGGCTGAATGCCAGGATACTTCGATTGCTTCTTCGATTTTTGAAAGAGATTCAGATTTGTGGCGCGAGGATGCAGTTGAATTATTTCTGGATACTGAAAGCCTTGGCAGAAGATATGCCGAATTTGAGATTAATCCGAACGCAACTCTTTACGATGCGATTGTAGAATATGGTTCGCATATAGATTTTGAAAATTCAAAGAGATGGAATTGCGACGGACTTACTGCGGCGGCGCATCGCGGAGCCAAGAGCTGGAGCATTGAACTGAAAATTCCGTTAAAGCAACTTGGAATAAACGCAGACTTTTTGAAAAAGGGAATACGAATGAATGTTATGAGAATCGACGGTGCTCCGAAAGAAGGCTTCTTTTTTTACGCATGGTCGCCTACTTACGGTTGGTTTCATCGCCCGTGGCGATTCGGCTTTTGCTATGCCGGATGAGGATTGAATACAACTTTATTTAATTCCAAAAAGTTGTATGCTCTGCCGTATGATTTATCTCGATTACAATGCTACTACACCTCTCATAAAAGAAGTGAAGGCGGAGATGGAACCGTTTCTCGATCTCTATTTTGGAAATCCATCAAGTCCTCACGCTTACGGGATAGCCTCAAAACAGGCATTAGAAGCCGCTCGACGTAGAATTGCGGATTCGATTGCATGCCATCCTGATGAAATCATTTTTACTTCGGGAGGTACTGAAGCGAATAATCTTGCAATTATCGGCGCGACCTCTGCGCGAAGAAATTATGGGAATAGGATTGTCACTTCTTCGATAGAGCATCCATCAGTTATAGAAACTGCAAAATATATTGAGAAGCATGGAATTGCCGCGGTTATTCTTGAGCCGGATCATACAGGCAGAATTGAGCCTTCGAAGATTAAAGACGCTATAACTCCGAGAACGATATTGGTTTCGATTCAGATTGCGAACAACGAGATTGGAACGATTCAGCCCATAGCAGAGATTGCTGAGATATGCAGACAAAAAAAAGTATTACTGCATGCCGATGCGGTTCAGGCTTTGGGAAAGATTAATGTTTCGGTTGCAGAACTCGGAGTAGATCTACTTACTATTTCCAGTCACAAAGTTTACGGGCCGAAAGGTGTTGGAGCATTATATCTCCGAAAAGGAATTGATATAGATTCGCTTCTGCATGGCGGCGGGCAGGAAGATAAGCGGCGCGCCGGCACCGAGAATGTTTCAGGAATCGTTGGATTTGGAAAAGCGTGTGAAATTGCTGTTTCAAACCTGAAAGAAAATTCAGAAAAGTTTTTGGCTCTGCGTGATCGTTTCGAGGAATTGATAATAACAGGCGGTATCGAAGCAAGAATAAACGGCAATCCATTTCACAGACTGCCGAATACATCGAGCATAAGCTTCAAAGGAATTTCAAGCGAACGTTTGATTCGGAAACTTTCAAATGAATTGGCAATCTCAGCCGCGTCTGCATGCTCGACCTGCAATCCTGATGAATGGAGATCTTCTCATGTTCTTGAAGCATTAAAAGTTTCAAAGGATTGGTCTTTAGGCACAATTAGAATCTCCGTCGGAGTTCCAACTTCTCAGTCTGAAGTAGAAACTGCGGCTCAGCTGATTGAAAATTATTTAAACACTGAGATTTTTAAATAATTTTTACTTTTTCTTTAATCTCTTCGAGATTGCTTCGCACACAGTTTTTAGAGTTCTAATTCGCGACCAGAGTTTGTCGTTGCCTTCTACGATTGTCCACGGAGCGTAAGTGGTCGATGTTCGAAGAAGCATCTCACCGACTGCGGCTTCATACAGGTCCCATTTCTCCCGATTGCGCCAGTCCTCTTCTGTAATTTTGTACAATTTGTGTTCGGTATTCTGACGCTCTTCGAATCTCTTGAGCTGTTCCTCTTTTGAAATATGTATCCAAAACTTGCAGATGATTGTTCCGAAATTTGCAAGTTGAGCCTCGAATTCATTGATCTCCTGATAAGCTCTTTGCCATTCATCCTCGCGGCAGAAACCTTCGATTCGCTCCACAAGAACTCTTCCATACCACGTCCTGTCGAATATCGCAATGTGCCCGGCTTTTGGAAAATGCTTCCAAAAACGCCAGAGATAATTGTGAGTCTTCTCATCGCCTTGCGGAGCCGCAATCGGTATTACGCTGAACGATCGAGGATCGAGCGATGAGATGAGCCTTCTAATATTGCCGCCCTTGCCCGCGGCATCCCAACCTTCATATCCGATCATGCACGGAATTCTTCGCTCAAAAAGTTTGAATGCCAGTTCTCTGAAACGCGCCTGATACTTCGCAAGCTGAATCTTGTATTCCTCGCGATCGAGTTTCAAAGAAAGATCAGCCTGGTCGAGTGCAGACTTGGGATTGATCTTCAATGCCGCTATCATTGCCGGCTGAATCTTATGCTCTGCGACTATCTTTAATTTTTCCTCTATTGCCACAATAGCGGTTGAAAGCATCTTTACACGGCTGTATCTTGAGTCTTCAGCTTCAACAATTATCCAAGGAGCATAAGTCGTAGAGGTCTTTTCAAACATCTCGTCGTAAAACTTCACCCATTCGTCATAACGTTTGTTGTTCTCCCAATCTTTCTTTTCAACCTTCCACTTTGAATATTTGTCAGCCTCCATTTTTTTGAGGCGCTTCTTCTGCTCTTTTTTTGAGATGTGCATGAAAAATTTCAGAATGATTGCTCCGTCGTCTGAGATGGCTCTTTCAAATTGATTGATCTCATCGTAACCTCTTCGCCATTCTTTTTTCGAACAGAGTTTGTCCATTCTTTCGACTAGCACACGGCCGTACCACGACCTGTCGAAGATTGCAAACTGACCGTATCCTGGAAGCTGAAGCCAGAAACGCCATAGAAATGGCCGCATGGCCTCTTCGAGATTTGGAGCGTATGTAGGATTAACTTTATATCCGCGCGGATCCAGCTGATCGATGAATGAAGATATTGCAGGACCTTTACCGGCGGCGTCCCAGCCCTCGACAACGATAATTACCGGAATCTTCGCAACTCGTAATTCCTGCTGAAGAATTCGCAACCGACTTTGAAGAACACTTATTTCCTTTTTGTATTCCTCTTTCGAGATACTCAAGGATAAATCGATTTTGTCAATCATGAGTAAACTATGGCACTTTTGAAATATAATATCAATCTTGAAATGTTAAAAATGAGTTTGATGTAAATTTAAAATTTTTATGTTATAACGTTAGGTACGGAGGACAGATGAAGACAGCAGTTATTTGCATAGGCTTATTGTTGATTGCAGGAGCAAGAATGACTCCGATTCAGAGAGAAGTGACTGAAAGAATTCTTGAAGATGAAGAGATATGGAACTCCGACAACGGAAGATTGAGCGACAGCGACAAATTATTTTTCATGCGGCGGGCTGAAGACGCGGCGAGAAATATTGCGAACGGCGCTGAGAAGTTATCCGGAAAAGAAAGAGAAGATTACATAAGCAATATGCTGAACGGAGAATATGCCGTTAAGCCGCGTTTGAAAGCAGAGATACTCGAACGGGCAAGAGACGGAAATTTGCCTGCCGAGCCTTTGGTTCCTTCTGTAAAAGGTTCTTTATTCAGAATCCCTGATATCGCTCCGTATTGGTATATCGTTATTGTAGTTGGTTTATTGATTGCAGTTCAGGTTGGAGTAGTAATCTTCGGAAGCATAAAAGATAAATTCAAGAAGAGGCGATAGGCGTAATAAAATCGAAAAGAGGCAGCCGCAGGCTTTATCCTGCGTTCAAAAAATTTTATTAAATTTGACTGCATTCTTTACTGACGGCCCCGGCTGACGTTGGAAAGAATGGGCAATCTACAAATTAAGATTCACGAATTATTATTCCCGCGCGTTTCATCGCTCTTTTAACTTCGCATATTCTGAATTGCTTGAAGTGAAAGACTGAAGCCGCAAGCACTGCGCTCGCTCCACATTTAATTGCATCGACAAAATCTTTCGGGCTTCCGGCTCCGCCTGAAGCTATCACCGGAATCGCAACCGCACTTGCTATTGCCGAGGTTAATTCCAGATCGAAACCGTCTTTTGTTCCGTCTCTATCCATCGACGTTAATAAAATTTCACCTGCGCCTCTATCTTCTGCTTCACGCGCCCACTTCACTGCGTCGATTCCGCGCTCTTTTCTTCCACCGTGAGTGACGACTACAAAACCCGAAGGCATTTTATTATTTCTTTTCGCGTCTATTGCAACTACGACGCATTGACTGCCGCAGGTTTTTGCAGATTCGGATACAAGTTCAGGCCGCTCAACTGCAGAAGTGTTTATCGAAACCTTGTCTGCTCCTGCTCGCAATGTGTCTCTGAAATCTTGCACCGACCTTATTCCACCTCCAACCGTCAACGGAATAAAGACGCTCTCGGCAGTTCTCCTGACTGCATCCAGCACTGTTTTACGATAATCGCTCGATGCTGTGATATCGAGAAAGACAAGTTCGTCAGCACCTTCATCATTGTATATCGAAGCTTGTTCTACCGGATCTCCGGCATCTATCAGATTGACAAAATTGACTCCTTTTACAACTCTGCCTTTATCTACATCGAGGCATGGAATAACACGCGCCGCCATTGTATCGATAGCAATTTTTTTATTCAGCATTTCATTACCTCTCGCCGCGTGCGTCTTTGAATTTAAAGATGCAGACGGCCTATAAGCCGGATTCTGTCGGAGACTGATTAAAAAATCAGTTTCCGCGCGGACATCACTCTGGATCCGAAGTTGCCTTCGGATTCTAGCAGTCTACCCTCAGCTTGAAGGGAACGAGCAATTCCCTTTCCTTTCGGAATACGCCGACTACATGACCTTGCTCCGGGCGGGGGTTGCCTTGCGTTCGAAATCGCTTTCGAACCGGTGCGCTCTTACCGCACCATTTCACCCTTACCTGAGTTCACAAGGAATTCAGGCGGTATATTTTCTGTTGTCCTTTCCGCCACGGTGAATTTCTGTTCGAAACCTTTCCGTGCCTGGACGTTATCCAGCGCCTTACTCTTTGGAGTCCGGACTTTCCTCATCTTTCAATTGAAAGACGCGGCCGCGCGACCGTCTGCAAAATAATTATACCATGAAACACGATTTTTTTTGAAAATATTTCAAAAATTATTATACTGTTCGTATGAGTTTACCAAATAGTGTTTTAAAAATAATAAGCAAGAATGGCGATATTGTGGATTTTGACATTGAACGCATCACGCGTTCTTTGCGGGCAACTATGGAGGATATCAAGGGGCCTTTGAAATGGTCGCATGACCTCAGAGCGCGCAAGTTTGCGGAAAAAGTAGCGGCGCGTGTCTACAGAGAGTTTTACGACCTCTCATGGCTTAAATCGGATTTCATAGTAAAGTTTTTGAATTACGCGCCAAACGAAAGAAAGGAACGACTGCGTAACGCTAAGGCGACTGAACGTTTGACTTATGCTCTGCTTGAAACTTTTCGCGATTCGCTCGCACTCGGCGAAGAGGTTGCGGACAAAATTGAAGATTTGAAGAGCTCTATTTTATCGGAGATTGAAAACTCTAAGGTTGATCCTCATTATACAGAAGGACTTTTTCCAAAATTAAATTTTGATGAGAAGAAGGAAATTGTCGATTTTCTTGTTGACGAAACTTCCTCTTTGTCGAAGAAAAAAATATCTAAAGAACTCCTTTATCCGAGCAGAGAATGCATTCAGGACATGATCGAGAAGGAGATGAAGGATATCGGAGAGGTTGATATCGCGGAAGGATTTATGATTTACCGGGAAGGCAGACGAAAAATTCACAACGGCGAAATTTCTCCGATCCAATTTACTAATAACGGCATTCACCGCGAATTAGTCAATCGCACAATTCAATGGAATATCGAGCATGAATGCGAGACGGTTTTTGCTCTGAACGATTGGATATTCGGAAGGCATGGAAAAAATATCGAAGACCTCATAAACGCCGGAGAAAAGCGTTATATCGATGATGTTCGATCGGTTGCAAAATCTATTATCGAGCGCAAAAAAGATATCAGAGTAGTTATCATAGCGGGGCCGTCGTCATCGAATAAAACGACAACTACTGTGATTATCGGTCAGGAGTTAGCCAAAGAGGGTTTGAAATTAAAACAGCTTAACGTTGACAATTACTTCTTTGATCTGACGAAACAGCCTAAAGATGAATACGGCGATTACGATTTTGAGATGCCGGAAGCTATCGACATGGAACTTCTGAATCAGAATCTCTCGGATCTTTTGTCGGGCCGCGAGATTCAGATGCCGCATTATAATTTCAAACTCGGAAAGAGGGATAAGTACATACCATTTAATGTTAAGGAAGATGAAGTGATATTGATTGACTGCCTGCACGGACTCTATCGCAAATTAACTTCGAGTGTTCCTAACAGAAATAAGTTCAAGATTTATATTGAATCGATGAACCTTTTGAGAAATACGAATGGAGAATTTACAAAGTGGGCCGATGTCAGGCTGTTGAAGAGAATGATTCGAGACAGTCAGCATCGAGGATATCCTGCGGAGACGACGCTTGCGCATTGGCCTTATGTCCGCAAGGGGGAGCTGAAGCACATTATTCCATACATCTTCAGCACTGATGCAGTTGTCAACTCGGGACTTCCGTATGAGCTTTCTATTTTGAAAGCGACAGCAGGAAAGATTTTTCCTTCGAGAAGAGTAATCGAGCGGCTGAGAGAAGAGGGCAGACTGGATCCTTACATCAGAGGAATTCGGGTTGCAAGCCTTATGGAAACTGTAGCAGAATTTCCTGACCTTTCTTTACTGCCGTCAACCTCTCCGATTCGTGAATTCATAGGAGGCTCAAGCTACGAGATTCCGCATAATGAGTGAAGAAAGTAAATGCGATGAGAGGATGAGAGTTTGAAATAATGAAGATTTATTTTTTCGTGAAACTCAAAACAACTATACAGATTTTTTTCCTGTTTTTATTTTTGACTTTTTTTTCGGCTCGCTCTTCAGCTCTTTCGAAAGGAATCGCTGAAATCAATCCTCTTCCTCCGTCTTTTGAAACTAAACTTTCTTCTGAGTCGCTTAAGCCGGATGTCTATTACGTACCGCCGTCTGCTCCGGTTATTTCGTCTGAAGCAGAACTTGCGGAAGCGGTTGGAACTCAATTCGGCAGGGTTGCTTATTCCTGGGCGGAGGGCACTTCTCTTCCGTTTCTCGGAGCTGTCGTAAGAGGAGTAGTAAGGATGAGCCGGAGCGCGATGGATACTAAGTCAAATATGGAAGATAAGTATGGCGTGAGCATGCACTCATACGGTTCTAACGGAGTGTCAGTCATGTATCGTAGAAAATTTTGATCATCAATTTGCAAATGAATTTTTCAAATTATTTTGATTTTTCAAAAAGATATTTTGTTGTTTGCATCTCTTTTCTAATTACTTTTATTTTGTCGATAAATTTTGTTTATGCCGAAAATGTTTTTCCTCTGGACACTGATCGCCGCGCATTTTCGGCAAGTTTCGGGGAATATCGCCCGGGCAGATTGCATTCAGGAATTGATCTGGCAACATTTGGTCGAACAGGAATTCCGGTTCGGGCAGTTTACAACGGATGGGTCTATCGAGTGCGCTCGAGCGCCGGCGGTTACGGAAATGTTGTCTATATCGATTCGCAAAACAATCGAAGAATAGTCTACGCTCATCTTAAAAGATTTGCTCCGAAGATAGCTGTTTTACTTCCTCGAAAAGCTCATGAGTTGGGCGGAGACATGGATGGAAATACGATGGAGTCATATCCGCAGAAAAAAGTTTATGTTAGAAAAGGCGAGGTCATTGGCTACAACGGTGAAGCAGGGATTGGACTTCCTCATCTCCATTTTGAGTTGAGAGACAGAAGTGACCGAGCATTGAATCCGATGAGGCGTGGAATAATTGAGATGAATGATTCGGTGCCGCCAGTGATTGAAGCGGTATTGATTGAGCCTGCTGACGAAACATCGACTGTAGAAGGTTCAGGCTGGCAGACAGTTCTGAATCATTCGAGACGCAGAGTCAGAATAAGTGCGCAAGGCAGGGTTCGGATTTTGGTGAAGGCTAGGGATGAAGACGGCAAACTTGGAGGAGTCATGGGACTCGACCGCTTGACGCTTTCAGTGAACGGACATAATCACAGCAGAATAGACATGAACTCGTTTTCGTTCGAACGGATAAATGAGGCTGTCAATGTTTATGATCCGTTTCTCTCCGGATTTAGCCCTACGAATTATACCTATGATTTAACAGCGCCTGATGGCTCCGCTGAGATTGTGTCTGGAGCAGGTTTCTTGAAGATCGGAAGAGGAGCCAACAATATACGAATTACTGCTTACGATGCAAATGGGAACAAGACGTCTTTTTCTTTTGTTATTCTTCAAGGAAAAGAATCGTTGCTTGGAGAACAGAGTGGAAAAACCGAATACATAACTCGAGGCGGAGTTATGCTGCGAAGGAATGGAAAAAATATTAGAGTGACAGACAGAGACTCTTTTGTTGAAGGAATTAAAGTGAAAGTTTCTTACCCTTCAGAAAATGTAAACGTAATGCTTGCCGGCGGAGCGGCACTGAAAGGCTCGAGTGCGAATAAAATTTATTCTTTTCTAGGTGGAGCTATTTCACCTCCGCCTCAGGCTGTAGGCGAGATTTTGCATATTGGGCCGTACGGGTTTCCTTCATCAAAAATGCAAATATCAATTCCTGCTCCGCGCTATGCAAACGGATTGGCGGTCTTCTCGAATGGCATGTGGCGCTGGCTGGATTCATCGAGAACAGGCAATACACGTTCGGCTGAGCTTGATTTTCTTGCTCCTGTCGTTTCTGTTAGAGATACTTTGCCGCCAATAATTTCTCTTAACAATAATGGAGTAATAAATATCGAAGATGATTTCAGCGGAGTTGCAGGTGACAAAGTATTCGCTTACAAACTGGAAGAAGGATTGCAACGAGAGATAAAAGGCAGATATGATATTGACAGAAGAGGATTTATTCCGGAACCGGAGGAATTGCTGAATTTAAATTCCAAAGAGATAATTATTTCGGCAGAGGATAGAGCAGGCAATAAAATAGAGAAGAGGCTGACTTTGAGATGATGAATGATGAATGGCGGGTGAAATGCAAGGTGAGATTGCAAAAATGAAAAAATTATCTTATTTCTGTATTATATCTTTTATCTTTATTTTTTCTTCGTCTGCTTCTGCGGCTCAAAACAGAATTACAGAGGTTGATACAAAGATTGAAGCGTCGTGGATGAACCGTGTGACTGCGATTGCGCTTGCAGATTCAAAAGTAATTTTTGGAACTCCATTCGGTATTGCAAGCCTTGAAGATGGAAAAACTCCAAATCTTTTTAAGAGCTTCAATGGATTTGTGAGCTCGATTGAGTATTTCCAAAAGAATTTTTATGTTGGGTCAGAGAATGGATTGTACCGTTTTGACGGGAATAAATTTTCTAATATTTACGTCTCAAGCTCTATAAAAGATTCGTTCATTTCATCGATTACGCAATTTAATGGGAATATTTATGCAGGCTCGTGGAACGGATTGATTGAACTTATACCGGGCGGCGGCTCCAGAATTATAGCTTTACCTGATGAACAACAGAATATTCAAGCGCTATTTTCAGATAAGAAAGGAATCTTAGTTGCAACTCCGGGAAAATTATATCGTTACTCTCAGCCGGATTCATGGTCGCTGATTAGGGAAGGTTCGACATATAAAGCTCTAGTTTCAACTTCGAAAAATTTCTGGATGGGTTTAAGAAGTGACGGCACGGTAGATATTTGCGATGACCGTCCTTTTGCAATACCTGTAAAACTCGAATTGCCGTTTGCAGGCGATGCAGTGACTGCTATGACGTTTTCAGCTAACGGAGAAAAGATTTTAATCGGGACTATTCGAGGAAGAATTCTTTCTGCGGAGGCCACAACGGAATTGAACCGCGTGAGTTGGAAAGAAGTTTATTCATCGAGATTCGGAAACTTTCCTATACGGACTTTAGCTTCTAACGATGGAAAGAAAATTTATTGCGGGACAGAAGGCGGAGGCATGATGGTCTTTGCAATTGGAGCGGAAGAACCGGAGTGGCTCACTTCCGATTCAAAGTCTTCACCGCCTCCAATGCTCGCAGAAACTGTCGAAAAGACGGATGAATATTCCAGACTTCGAAAAGAACTTTCAACGCTTGAAAATAAATTATCATCGAGGAAAAGCCTTTCGCTGATATTAGGAATCGGCTTTTTGATTTTGATTGCAATTCTTATTGCCGTCAAAATGTCTAGATCATCATCTTCGAAAACTTTAGTGAAAGAAAAAAGAAAAAGTCATAGAAAAAAGATGACTCCTCCAATTGAGAAACTTTCTCCTGACATTGCTGAATACGCGAAAAAATTAAAAGTTATTACTGAACGTATCAATGAAGTTACGCGACAATCGGCATTACGTAAAGACGAAGAATTGGCTTTGGAAACAAAAAGTATTTATGAGGAATTTGAAGAGATTGATTCATGGTTGAGAATGAGACAGCAAAAGATTCAAGAAGAGCGCGTCGAGAAGACATCGAGGCTTGCGGAGATTCGAAGACTTCTCAAAGAATCAGATGGAAAAGAGAACGAATCGCTTTCAAATGAACTGCGAGAAATTGAAGCATGGTCCAATCAGGCAATTGAGGATGAAAAATATTTTAAGTATGTGCTCGAAGCATAAGTTTAAAAGTGCAATGGAAGCGGAGAGTGAGGGCTTGAAAGAATGAACCTCTTTGCGAAAATTCACTTTATATTGATTGCATTTTTTATTTTATCTTGCGGAGAGTCGACTCAGTTTGTTCAGCCTTCTCAAGAGGACAAATCCGTGTGGGAAGGAATTGGATTAGTCGGAGATTCTTCAGACACGGTTTCAATGTCGGATATTTCAGGAAAGGAAATTGCTCGTCCTAATACAGGTATAATAATAGGTCCTGTTTCGTGGCAGGTTGAATCTGTAGAGGAACTTTTAAGCGGAGTTGCAAATACATGGCCGAGTCGAAACGAGAAATGGATTCTGCTTCGAATGAGAATCGAGAACGATGAATTTAGGAGATTGAGGCTCCTAAATTCAGATACACGTGCGGACAAGGATACATTTGCTCACCGTGATACTGCTGTGCCTGCCTCGATACTTGAACCGATTACGAGAACTTTGATTCTGCGCGAAAATATCGTTTTATTGGATGACAAAGGCAATAGACATTTACCGATAAAAATTCATGACAGAATTGAACCTTTGATTGATAAACCGATGAAACTTGATTCCGAACCGTTGGATGTAGTTTTGATCTTTGGGGTGAACAGGGATGACATTCCGACGGGTATCGAGATTCATTATCCGTTAGGCAACGGTAAAGTCGAATGGATTTCACCGGCAGAACCTTCGCAATGGAATTTGTTGAACAAAAAGGTGCTCTTTACCGACAAATCAATGAACGTTATGTGGGAAGTCACGGTAGAGAAGACAAATATTAGTTCTTCCGAGACAGGTTCTAATTTTATCGCAAAGGTAGTTTTCAGAAACGTAACGAGAGAGACAGCGTCTATTCCAAATCCGTCAAGCATGAGGCTTTATACAGGGAGCGGTAAAACTTTGTATAGTGTCTCTCTGCCTCTTACAAGAATTGTAGAACCTGGAAAAGCAGTTAGGGTTGAAGTGAGGTTTGTGGAAGTTCCTCGGTTAGAATCGATTGAACTTATTGTGCCTTACAGAGACGAAATACTGCGCGTCGATATGCAGAATGGTTTTCCGGCAGAAAAACCGTTTCCTATGAAACAGCCTGTTTTTTCCGACGGAGTTCGAGCAACAGTTTATTCAGCCGCTCGCAGAAATGAATTTCGTTTGAGAGTTGGACTGACAAATTTCGGTTCTGAAGATATAAACATTTCAGGCATGAGCGTAAAAGGATATTCAAGAGGAACATGGGTTTCAGGTTTAGTTGAAGATGCGCCGAATATTTTACATTCAGGTTTTGAGGAGCGGAGATGGTTCTCTTTTTCAGAACCTATTACATCGATTAAGTTAGAAGCACCGGGCCGAAGAGCGATAACAATTTCACTTTAGAGATAAGGATATATTGCGTTTCTACGTTTGCATGTATTCGGTCGTTCGGCGTTCGGTGCAAATCTACTGATAGATGGACTCGTAGTTCGTCGAAAGCAAAGAATCGTCCAACGGCAACCGACTTGCGATTATTTCCGGCGTCCAGCCCTCCTTGAGTTTAGTTTCCACGTATTGCCGTGTCTCGGAGTTCTTGATCCAATCTCTGGCGTGACAAAAAGCGCTCCGCTCTTCAAAGCGCTTCTGCGCTCGATTGGCACGATACCTTACGTTTTTTTGAGGGGGAAGATTCCGCTTAATCTCTCTGCCGATGCTGGAGCGATTTCGTCCCAAACGTGAGGCGATAGCCGCCTTCGATTCGCCGCGTTACAGCCCGATCGCGATTTCTTCCCTCTTTTCAAAACTCAAACGGCGGTATGTTTTTCTGCCGCGCGTGTTATTATTGCCTATGGGTCGACTTCTTCGTAAGTGGTTTATTGACCAAAACACTCTATTGGATAGAGCCGATTTTTTCAGGGGGGCTAGCCCCCCTGATTGTTGCACTTCGTCCTTGAACCGGGGAATTGTTTATATTTTCTATATCTGAAAACAATAGCGTGCTCGCTAACTATGCGGGCTGTATTGTAATTATACGTTATAAGGTTGTCAGTCCGCCGATTCGGCGAATTGTTACTTAATAGTAAAAATTGTAAGTGTAGCGTAATAAGACTTCTAGTAAGCTCTCTTTTCCCTATAAACCGCGGACAAAATTTATTTTGCATTATAATATATTTTTTGTATAATTAAACAAATATATACCTCCACTTTGAAAAGAAATGTTTAGAGTATTAAAAAGATGAATGAAAAATTAAATAATATAGAAATTGAGATACCAAAGCAACCGGAATTTTATAAAATCCCGGCCAGGTTTGGTTCTGTCCCCATTGATGAAGCTCCTTTGGGCTGGGAGATTGAGACAAAACCCCGGGAAACAAAGGTAACAAAATTTGAACATTCCTATCCCCGGATATTGCTTCCCTTCCAGGAAGTAAAAAGAATTGAGTTCGGACACAATAAAGAGTTTTTAGAAAACAATAAAAAAGACCAGAGCTTAAAAGAGTTATTTCCGAAAGGCGCTAACCGCTTGTTTTTCGGAGATAATCTGTATGTTATGAGGCAACTGCCTTCCAAGTCAATTGATTTGATATATATTGACCCGCCTTTTTTTTCAGGCAGGAATTATAATGTAATATTTGGCGATAAAAATGAGGTTCGTTCCTTTTCAGACATCTGGGAAGGCGGAATCCCGGGATATTTAATCTGGCTCAATGCCCGGCTATATGAAATGAAACGGCTATTAAAAGATACTGGGAATTTAATTTTACATTTAGATTGGCATGCAGTCCATTATGCGAAAGTAGAATTAGATAAAATATTTGGGATTGATAATTTCAAAAATGAAATAATCTGGTTTGCTGATACTGGTGGAAGAGCAAAACATTTTTTTCCAAGAAAACATTATACTCTATTATGGTATTCAAAAGGCAAGAACTGGTATTTTGATGAAAAATCTATTGGTTTACCACGAAATGAGTGTGCAACTTGTAGAACTACTTTAGACAAATGGAACAATCTTAAGAAAAATATTGATTCTGATGGGCGTGTATATAGAACCATTAAAAGTAATGGGAAAATATATAAGTATTATGATGATGATCCTGTCCTCCCAACAGATGTATGGTCAGATTTATGGTTAGATATTAATAACTTACAACAAAAAGATCCTGAGCGTATTGGTTATCCTACGCAAAAACCAGAATCTTTATTACAAAGAATTATTACTGCATTGTGTCCTAAAGACGGAGTGGTAGCCGATTTTTTCTGTGGTGGAGGAACTACTTTAGTTGCAGCGCAAGAACTCAACCGCAGGTGGCTTGGTTCAGACCAGTCCAGGATTGCTGTTTCTGTAACTTCTGATCGCCTTGTAAGATGTGTTGAGGAAAAAATTGGGAGTTTATTTCCTGTGCCTGATTTTACTGTTGAGCATTGGGGAATATATGAAATACCGAACTTAGAAAACCTGTCTGATGCTGAATTCAGGGAATTTGTTGTAAAAGCATTTGGCGGTAAGCCGGAAAATATTTTTCCAAATATTCATGGTTTAAGAGCTGGTGTGCCTCTTTATGTGGGAGAACCTTCCAGAAGAACTAAAATAATCAAAGATGATGTAGTGAAATTTTCACAGGCAATCTTCAAAGACAAAAAAACTAATTTCGGCACAATGCTGGCCTGGAATTTTTCCCCTGATGCTAAAAGAGCCGCGGAAATACTTGCAGCCAGGGAGAATAAGAGAATAGATTTTGTCAGGCTTTCTTTAATCAGATTAGAATCAAATGATTTCCGGGAACACATAATAACAAAACATAAGGATTATGGCAGTTTGCTAAGTTTCGTCCAACCGCCTGATGTGAAAATCAAGATAGAGAGAATAGAAAAACTTAAATATAAATTTGATATTTCTGATACAGTGAGCTTGAATAAGGATGGGGTTATTGCAAATCTGCAATGGGATTTTAATTTTACGGAAAAGTTTTCATCAACCGAGGGCTATGCTTTTTTAAGAGACAAGTCCACTGGAAAACCAATTTTAACAGTTGAATATGAATTCCCGAAAGAAGGTCCATATACTATTGCTTGTTCTATTCAGGATGACCAGGGCGGAGAAAAGACATCAGTATTGGAATTGGAGGTGAAATAAAGTGATGAAAGAAAGAAGTCCTTTTACTCCAGGAAGGCCAGTACCTATAGAATTTTTTGTCGGAAGAATAAATGAAATTGAGAAAATAATGAGAGCGGCAAAACAAGTATCATTGGGCAAACAAGAAAATGTTTTTCTTTGCGGTGAAAGAGGTATAGGAAAGAGTTCTTTGGCTTCATTTGTAAAATATTTGGTTGAAAAAGATTTATCAATGGTCGGAGTTCATGTGATTTTAGGAGGAGTTAATTCTATTGAGGAAATGATTAAGAGAATTATTGATAGAATTTTAAAAGAAAATATTCAAAATCCCTTATTTGATAAAATAAAATCCATGTTCAGTAATTATGTAAAAGAAGTTGGATTGTTTGGCGTGACAGTTCAGTTTGATGCGGATGAGAAAGAACTTAAAAGTATTGTTGATAATTTTATACCTCTTATGAGAAATATCTTTGATAAAATAAAGAGTGAGAAAAAAGGAATAATTTTAATATTAGATGATATTAACGGTTTAGCAAAAGAAGAAAAATTTGCCAATTTTTTAAAAAGTTTTGTAGATGAAATTGCAACAAGCCAGAATCCTTTACCTGTAATGCTTTTGTTGTGCGGAGTGCCGGAGCGTAGAGAGGAAATGATTAGTGTGCAACAGTCTATTGCAAGAATTTTCAATATAATTGAAATAGCACCGATGGATAAAAATGAAACAATTAATTTTTATAAGACAATTTTTAATAAAGAAGGAATTAAAATTGAAGATTCCGTATTAAATATGCTTTATCAATATTCTGGCGGACTCCCTATGCTTTTACATGAAGTTGGAGATGCGATATTTTGGACAGATGAAGATAATATAATTACTGAAGAAGATGCAAAAAAAGGTATTCTAATGGCTGCAACAATTGTGGGAGAAAAGTATCTTGACAGGCAAGTATATAAGGCAATCAAAAGTGAGAAATATAGAACAATTCTTGAAAAAATTGCTACTAGTGAAGTCGGCATGACTTTCCAAAAAGAAAAAATCGGAAAGAAATTAAATGATTCTGAGAAAAAAGTATTTAATAATTTTTTACAAAAAATGAAAAAAATAAATGTTTTATCAAGTGGAGAAAAATATGGAGAGTATTTATTTGCTAATGAGTTATTCAGGTTATATATGAGATTTGAACCTATTATAAGGAAAGAAAGAAGTAAGTAATGTATAATTCTTTTGCAAAATACGAGCAGGATTTTAGAAACTGGAAAGATTCTGATTTTTCAGATGTGGGGCCATTGACCAGGGATTTTCTTGAGCACCTGAAAAGAGAGGAAGCTCCGTGTAAATTGTGGAATCATCAAAAAGAATCGGTTTTCAGAGTTGTTTATTCTTACGAATTATTGCAGATGAGGAATGTATTATTAAATATAGTAACAGGCGGCGGTAAAACTGCAATAATAGGAGCAATAATGGCATGGCTTAAAACCTGTCACAATATAAACAAATTCATGGTGTTATGTCCCAATACAATTGTGCGGGACCGATTGGAAGATGACTTTAATAATGCAACTGTATTTAGAAAATTTGAATTTTTCCCAGCAGGTTATGAACATTATACAAATGAAATGGGCTTGCATATTATGGAACCGGGAGCGTCTCCCCAGGGAATTCTTGAAAACGGAATTATATTAGGAAATATACATCAGCTTTATCCTTCAAACATTAACGGGGAAAGAAATTTAGTATATCTTATGAAATATATTACGGATATAGCAATTTTCAATGATGAAGCGCATAATACTCCTGCACCTGAATATGACAGTGTCCTGCGCCTGTTATCTAAGAAAGTAAAATTCAGGCTGGATACAACTGCAACACCTGAAAGGGCCGATGGGAAAACGCCTGATTCAAAAATGATTTATGAATATTCAATTTCAGATGCTCAGGCCGAAGTTCCGCCTATAATAAAAAGTGTGGTGGTTTATCAGCCCAAGATAAGTTTTGTCCAGCTGACTTATACTAATCCTGAAACTGATGAAAAAAGAACCATAGATGAGATGGATCAGGAATTTCAAAAAATTGAGTCCGGTTTGACTGCTACTCAATGGGTAACTGACCCTGACCCGATGAAAAAACAAATACAGATTGCTTTGGAAAGATTAAATGAGCAAAAAAAACGGGCTGAAACTTTAGCGGGTGGAAAATATAAACCTATACTTTTTGTTGTTGCAATATGTATAAAAGACGGGGAAGCTGCAAAAAGCATGTTGGAAAAAGAATTTGGAATAAAAACTCTTCTGGTTACTGAAGACTCTGATGAAAAAGACCGTAAGGAAGCAAGAAAGCTTGGGAAAAAGGATAGTCCGTATGATGCTGTTGTAAGTGTATTGATGTTAAGAGAAGGCTGGGATGTTCCTGAGGTTTGTGTAATTTTACTTTTAAGAAAATTCTCTTCCAGAGTATATGGTCAACAGGTAATCGGAAGGGGTTTGCGGCTCAATGCCCGGGGAGAGGATACTCAGGAATTTTGTGCAGTTATCGACCATGAAAAACTTAATCATCAATGGTTATGGGATATAGTAGGAGCAAAAGTCAAAAAAGATATTATCCAGGGAGATTTGTTTGGAATTGAAGATGATCTGCCTCCCAAAAGGAAACCACAGGTATTGTTTACTCCTGAGTTACTAATAGAAATCCCGGAACCTACCGGTGATGAAGATACAAATTTCCTGGATGAATTGGAAGATATAGAAGTGATTCAAGGAGATTATCCGGATTGGGAAAAGATAATGGCAGGTTTTGAATATGGACCGGAGGTCGAAATTTCTAAAGTAGAAATAGAGAAAATACAGGGAAAAAAACTTGGAGAAGAAACAAATTTTATTGAATTACTGGAACCGCCAGAAAAATTATTAAATAAGCAGGAGTAAACAATAC
>PEWQ01000099.1:1555-6429 GCA_002780065.1 Candidatus Hydrogenedentes bacterium CG07_land_8_20_14_0_80_42_17 | reverse complement strand
TGGCGACTTTTTGCCTACTCGGCCTCTATTTGCCCGCCAGCCTCATTTCGGCTTTCAAACTGTTGAAGTTGGGTTAGTGTTCATTAGTGTCTATTCGTGGTTCGAATTTTTTGGTATTCATTAGTAGTCGGAAAAGAGAAAGTTACCTGCCTAAGTTTCCAAAGACCCCTTGAAGCGCATTCTCTATTATAGGCCTTGAGAAGGTTCCTCTGACACTTGCACCTTTCGCTTCCTGATTTGCCCGCCAGTATCGAGTGTTGAATGAGATAGAACCATCGAGTCCTGCGTAACCTCTGGCTTCCAATTTCAAATCTCGATTTTTTATCTTAAATATCAAAGATTGGGGATACTGAGAATATGGATCATTCGAATGGACGGTTCCGTTCTTGATTGTAAAAGGACCGCCTCCTTCTTCGATTACCAAATCTTTACCGATCAGGTCCGCAAAAAGACGAAACGTTACATTTTCAATTAGAGGTATCTTTGCATTGCGGATAAAAAATTCTCCGTTTCCGTTGATGCTTTCTTTTTCTCCGAATCTTCCTTTCAAATTTTCTATCTTCCCGTTGACTAATCCGGAATACGGCAAGGAACCCAGATCAAGCATTCTGATGACTTTCGTGAGGTTTGCATTGCTTATGCTTCCGCCGGATTTGAATCGATACGGTGAACTGGAGAGATCGAGTTCCAGATATCCATTCGATGTTAATCCGTCAGCCCATCGACCCGATAATTCGTCAAGTATAAGAATATCTTTTTGACTGCTGTAAGAAAAACTTCCTTTTACATCAATGAAAGGCATTCCGAATCCGATAACGTCTCCGCGCTCCAAGAGTCCTTTGAGCAGTATATTTCCGTCTTCGAATTCGATTTGAGAAGTGATAGTTCCTTTTCCTGAAATACCCAATTTTTCAAGTCCGGGTGATGGAATTGAAAGAATCAGTTCGCTTAAATTTGCATCGAGAATAGCCAGTCTTACGCTCAGCTTGTAAGGCGGTCTCAAATTTAATCTTCCCTCGAGCCGGGTTTCTGAAGAGCCTATACGCGCGGCTAGAGACGGCGCCGTAAGCTGATCGTTCTTCAGAAATATGTCGCCGCTCATTCCAACAGCAGGTCGTTTCAAACCTGATAGTTCGCCAACTCCATAACTCAAACTGATTTTTCCGTCCCAATGCGCTTCATCAATTTTTCCGTTTATAACGATTCCGTCAGTTTTTATTATGCCTCTGATATCTATGCCTTCGGGTAGAGGACGAATCTTAGGCGGAACGAGACTGAGCAAATCTTGAATATAAGCCTCTTTAGTTTTGACAATGAAGTTAGTTAGAATTGGCGCTTCAAAATTTTCTATCACGCCTGCAATTTCAATATTGGAACTTCCAATTCTGAAACTCATATCTCTGGCTAACATCGAATCAGGCCCGAAACTCATATATCCGCGCAGGCCGTTTAAAGCTGTATCGAGAAAAGCCGCTTTGATTGTTGCTCCTTCTATATTTCCTGAACCGTATATTTTAGGACTTTCTTTAACGCCTGAAATATCTGCGCGCAAATTTGATATTTGCCCGCGGCCTTTGAAAATTTCCGGAGCGAATTTAGTTAGGTGCTCTATTTGAGCTCTCTCCATTTGCAGAGATAAGTTCCATTTTACGTCATTGCTCAATGGTATTATTCCGTTGAAATTTGCCGTTCCGCCGAGATATTTTGCCGACATATTTTCAAGCTCGATCTTTTCTTTTTCGAGTTTTAATCTTCCTGTAACATTATCGTATGATGCGTTGTCAGGTCCTCTTACTTCTATTCCTTTCATCGTCACATTGCCTTCTGCGGCTAAATCAGACCTCTTCCCGCTGATTGATAGGACTGCATCGATCGGACCTCTGAGAGAATATTCTTTGAATAAACCCTGACTAAATCCCGAGAATAGTCCCGCGTCTGCGTCATTAAGCGAGACATTGACGTTAAGCCCTTTTGAAGTAGAAGCTCCCGTTATTGAAATCGAACCGTTCCCGATCTTGGCATTGATTCCTTTCGCTGAGACTGCAGTCGAGTCGAAATCGATTTGCCCTCTGATTTCTTTCAGAATATATCCGTTCACGTTTGCACTGCACTCATGAAGATCGAGTTTGCCTTTCAGAACCGGTTTTTGCGAGGTTCCATTCATGAAGATATTTCCATCCGCGTTTCCTGAAAGAAATGTGATTTCGTTTTCACGCTGAAGTTCTTCTGCAAATGCCATGAGCCCTTTCATATCTGCATTCTGAAGCGTCATAATCATCGAAAGCTGAGAAGACGGCTTTTCAGGAATTACGCCGTTCAAAATAATTTTTCCGGTCCCCGCTTCGACAGCAAGATTTTCACATCGCGGAGTCGATGCTTTTGCAAAAACAAGTTTTCCGCTTAAGAGCCGCCATGCGCCCAAATCAGGCGAGGTGAAGTTGTTTCCAAGACATTCGATAAACCCTTCGTAAAAGTTTGGTTTTATCTTTAAGTTAATTTTGATTGAACCGTTGATTGAAACTCCTTGAGGCATGTGGCTTGCGATTATGTTGGAGTTAATCGAGTTTGATTGGACTTCGAGGTCGAAAGATTTCGAAGATTCATAATTGCCGTTCAAGGAGAGCTGATTGTCGTTTAGATTCATTTGAACTTTATCAAAATCAAATCGAGATTCATGCATTGAGATTTTGCCGCGAATGTCGTTGATTTTTTCTCCCGGCTTCAGCAATTCAATTACCGATGAATCATTATTTGTTATTGAAATGCCGCGAGCTAATAGAACCAGTTCTTTAACCTTCAATACATTTTTACTATTAGTTTCGATTATAATATTGCCTGCTGATAATCCGCTCGGCATGAATGAATTGATCTCTGAGATTGAATTCGGCGGTGCAAGAGCAATTATCTTCTCGATTGCTCCTTCCCATTCTATTTTACAACGCTCTAAAGAATTTTTTTTGCCTGATGCGTTTAGAGAAAGCCGTAGAGGAAAATCTTTTGTTCTGCCTGATACCAGATCATTGATTTTCAATGACCATCTATTTTGAGAATAGTTCCAATCGATCGTTTTAACGCGCACAGGCTCAAATCTGCAAGTGCGCGACTTCTGGATAGGCAGAGTCAGAACTGCGGCTTTAAGATTGGAATGCACCGAACATGTATCGAATAAATTATCAGCATCTTCAGTTTGCTTCCCCCACGACGCATTTGCTTCGCATTCGATTTTATCCCAATCGATTTTAGGATCGATTAGTTTTCCTAGTTCAGAAGGAATATTATAAAAATATATCTTCATTTTTTTATCAACGAGTGCAAGCTCTGATTTAAATTCGCAATTTTTTTCATTAATTGCGCCGACTGCTATGTTTGCTCTACTGCCGTCAGATTCGAGAAAAAACTTATTAATTTTGAATGTCCACTTGTCATAACTTTTTTTTGGAGCAGAAATAACGATCTTCATATTCTGCATTGCAAAAGACGGTTTTAAATCTGAATCTTGCTTTTTTTTGTCGAGCTCACGCATTAATCGGACTACGTTCCATTCCGTGTCGGTTTGAATAGCATTGAGTTCTCCATTTAAAATGCGGAGATTTGCAACCGCAAATTTGCCGAATATAAGTCTCTTCCAGCTCGGACGTAGTCTCACAAGCTCTGCTCGGAGCATAAGAGGATGCGAATCGGAATTGCTTTGGCTGTCCCGCATTTCGACATCGTGCAATACCACTCCGTAGATTGCGGATAATTCGATCTCTTTTGCAGTGATTGGCCGATCGAGAGCTTCTGAAATTTTGGCAAGCACTGTATTTAAATCAACTGCGCTATTCAATAAAATATGCATAGAGATTTCGAATATGAGAAAGAGAACGGAAAGAGAGATAGCAGTAATAAGAGCAATTCTTCGCCATGAAGCTCTGTCCCTTTTTCGTAGATTTTCGATAACTGCCTTGACAAAACTCATCTTCTTATTCCATCCTCATTACGATGAATATATCCGATATCTTCGTTAAGCTTTTCAGCGCTCCAAATGTAGTGCCGGTTCTTGTCGGTCCTACAGCCTCAGGCAAGACCGAACTGATATTCGAATTGGCACAAATTTCGAAGGGAAATGCTTCCTTTGAAGTTATATCGGCAGATGCCTTTCAAGTGTATAGAGGAATGGATATTGGAACTGCAAAACCTTCCACAGATATTTTGAAAGCAGTTAAGCATTATCTGGTGGATATTTTAGAGCCGAATGAAACATTTTCAGCGGGTGAGTTCATTCGAATAGCCGAAAAGAAGATGGAGGAAATACTTTCTCGCGACAAGCGTCCGATTGTGTGCGGGGGGAGCGGCTTATATATAACTTCTTTAATTTCAGGTATGCATGAGCTACCTTCAGCAGATCCGGAATTGAGGCGGAAGAAGCTTGGAAGGGAAGAACTTCTTTCGCAATTGAGGCTAATAGATTCCGAATCGGCAGAGCAGTTGAGGTCAGAGTCTGACAGTCGAATTATCAGACGGCTTGAGATTTGCTCAGGCATGGGATTGCCGATGAGCGAGATTTTAAAATTGGAGAAACTAAAGTCGAAGTTCAGTTTCAAGGTATTTAGAATTGAGGTCGTTCGAAAAAAACTTTACGAGAGAATAAACAAGCGAGTGGAAGAGATGTTTGAGAAAGGTTTTATCGAAGAGGTGAAGCGTCTGAGAAAAGATGGAATTAATTCGGATATGCCTTCTCAGCGGGCGATAGGTTACAGAGAAGTGCATGAATATCTGGAAGGAAAAATGAGTGAAGAAGAGCTGAAGGTTTTAGTTGCCGCGAACTCAAGACATTACGCCAAACGGCAGGAGACATGGTTCAGACATAAGATTGGAAATTATGAATCGATAAG
>PEWQ01000099.1:0-1396 GCA_002780065.1 Candidatus Hydrogenedentes bacterium CG07_land_8_20_14_0_80_42_17 | reverse complement strand
AGCGATGAACGATAGTGTAGAATTGCTTTATGCTTTATGAGAGTATCTCAAAACTGAAAGGCGTCGGTGCGGCTCGAGAGCAGGGATTCAAGCGGCTGGGAATCGAAAGAATAATCGATCTCGTTTGGCACCTTCCGCGCCGTTATGAAGACAGAAGAATCTTGACTCCTATCTCAAAGATTCGCATTGGCATTCCGGCATTGATTTCAGGTAGAGTAGTTGAGATCGAGTCCAAGTACATCCGACCAAAGCTTGTTCTGCATAAGGCATTCCTTGAAGATGAGACAGGCTCGATCAGAGTGAATTTTTTTAATCAGGATTATATTGTGAATAAAACTGCGCCGGGGCAGAAGTGGGTTCTTTACGGTGCCGGAGAATTCTTCGGAAAAGAAAAGATTTTCTCGATGAAAGAGATTGATCTCAGAGGAACCGGGGTCTCTTTAGGAATGGGCACTATTCTGCCGTATTATCATGCAACATCGGCAACACCTCAAAAATATTTGCGGCGCCTCATCTCCGAATTTATTCGAGCTCTTTCCAAAATGAAGATAGATGCTCCGAAGTATGACGCCATGCCTGAATTCGCCGAGGCCGCGCGAATGGTTCATCTACCATTGAAGATGGATGAGATTGAATTAGGCAGAAAGAGAATGGCGCTCGATGAACTCTTGATGGTCAGGCTTTGCGTTGAAAGAGTTCGAGCTAGAAAACCGAAGAAGAAGAGAGCCGAGAAGATTCGAAGAATAGAACTTGATTTGCCGTTCAGACTTACGGAACCTCAGAAGGAGCTCTCTGCTGAAATTGAAAATGACTTAGAGTCTGATCAGCCCATGCGACGGCTGATTGAGGGAGATGTCGGTTCGGGCAAAACGGTTCTGGCAGTCATTGCTGCAGTTAGAACTGCAGAGCGAGGAATGAAGACTGCGTTTATTGCGCCTACGGAAATTCTTGCGGAACAGCATTATAATGTTTGGAAGGGAGCTCTGGAGAAATGCGGAGTTCGAGCATTTTTATTAACCGGAAGTATTTTAGGAAGAGATAGAGAAGAGATTTATTCTGCCGCTGTCGAAGATCATGCGGCGGTATTTTTTGGAACTCACGCTTTGCTATCGGAAAAACTTTCTTTCAAAGATCTCGGGCTGGTTGTTATCGATGAACAGCAGAGATTCGGAGTTGTTCAGCGCGATGCTTTATTGAATAAGGGCGAGACTGCTGGAATTTCACCCGATATTTTGACTCTCTCGGCAACTCCTATTCCGAGAACTTTAGCTATGACGCTTTACGGGGATCTCGAGATCTCTACGTTGAAAGAATTATTACCGGGACGATTACCTGTGAAGACTTTTCATTTTAGGGAAACCGATCGCAAGAAGATGATGCCATTTATTAAGTCTGC
>PEWQ01000013.1 GCA_002780065.1 Candidatus Hydrogenedentes bacterium CG07_land_8_20_14_0_80_42_17 | reverse complement strand
CCTCCATGACGTTTCTCATTATATTTGAAATTGCAAATTGGAAAGTGCAAATTGAAAATTTTATTTTTCCAATTTTCATTTTTCAATTATTTCGCACGTTCTTTGAGACGCAATTTCCTGCTGTCATTGCGAGCACCGAAGGTGCGAAGCAATCTGTAATGTTTAAGAGATTGCTTCGTCGCGATGACAGATGTAATTAAGTTCAAAACGCCTATAATCAGTTCCGACTTTCATGCATTCTTCGCTCAATATTTTTTCTTCTTCTTCTCTCGCAGTAAAATAAAAAACCTGATGGCCTCTCTTTGAAATTACTGCAACTAATTCAGCAATCTTTTTGATTCTGTCTTCATCACTGTTCGCAAGCGTCTCGTCAAAAAAAGCAGGCAGAGAATAACTCTGACCGCTCTCTTCAAGAAATGCCATTCGAACTGATAAGAGAAGTTGTAATCGAGTCGCACTGGAAAGTTCATCCAGTTTTTTCTCAATATTTCTGTCTTGAGATATTTCTGCCGCTCTAATCTCCTCGCTGATGCCAATTGGAAAAACCGCACTGAATCTGCCGGCAGTTACAGTCTCAAAAATTTCGTTACTCATTCTTGCCACTCTCGGTAATGAAACTTCTGAAATATCCCGTTTAACTTTTTCAATAAAAATATTTGCCGCACTTCTCCACATCTCTTTATCCGCAGCGCGCCTCACCTGTCGTAAAGCTTCATCCCTCTTTTCAAGTGCGCATTCTATCGTATCCTTGTTCTTCGCATCTTCTATCAATGCTTGTATTCCCGAAATTTGCGCCAACTTTTTTTCTCTTTCTTCTGTCAATTCCTTCAATAATCCGCATCTTTCCTGAAGTTCTTTTTCATATTTCTGCAATTCATCCTTTTCCATTCTATCTATTCGATTCAGCTCCAGTGAATCCGGTTTTTCCCGTTTTGAATCCGCTGAAAATTTTGCTTCATCCCGTTCCTTCGCAACTTTCGAAAATTCCTTAAGTTTCTCCGCCGCTTGTAAGATAGCGTTCTCGTCGATTCCAGAAACGTTTTCTACTATCCTCTGAATTATTCCTGCTCGCTCATTTTTCTTTTCTGCCAGCTCTCTTCTCGAAATATTCAGCTTCTGCAAAAGCTTCTCTGCTTTATTCAATGATTCGCCGGCAGATCTGAATCTTCTAAAAAGAAACTCGAATTCCGTCTCGCCGGATATCGCATCGCTCACTTCTCTTCCGCCGATTAATTTGAAACCTTCGTTTATCAAATTCAATTCCGATTCAATCGAAACTGCAATTTTATTCATGAGAGACTCGATCCCGGCAATATCGATTCTCGAGCTTTGTGAGGCTGTCAAAGCCCTACTGATCGACAATAAATTGATTTCGGGAACAGAACTATTAATTCCGGCGGCATCTTTAAATTTGAGCATTTCACTTTTTAATTTTATTTCCTCTTCGATAAGTGAATCCAAGTCAATTGATAATGATTTTCTTTTCTCGATAATTTTTTCCTGCCAGCGAATATTATCCAGCTTCATTTCAAGCTCAGACAAACGCAACTCCACATTTTCAAAACTCCAATCAGTAAGAGGCTCTAACTTCAATTCAGAGAATTCAGACATCTTTATTTGACAATAGGTTTTTTTTCTACTTATTCTCAATAAATGTTCAACTGCAAGCACGCAGAAGACTAATGCCGCAATAACAAAAATAATTATTGCTGTTAATGCAACTGATCTTTTAAAATAATCAATTATTGTCAATCCATAAAAGATGAGGACCCATTTATACCACGGATTTTCATTCTTTGAGTTCCGTAGCCATTCTCTCAAAATAATAACTGCTCTTGCTGTTCGTTCCATTTCAGATTCCTGACTCGTAGAAGTAGATTCCCGTTCAAGTTCGTTTATTCTCGCTGATATTTCATTTTTTCTTGTTCGAAAAGCTTCAATTCTTTCCAGCAGATTTTCCAGTTTACCGCAATAAGATATGTCTCTGCTCCGTTCTGAATCTACGCCCATTTCAGATAAATCTTCTACAGCTTTTTTTTCGACGCCTCTGATAGAACTCAGCTTATTTTTTTGTTCATCTAACTCTTTCTGCAAAATCTTCAAGTTTGCAATCCGACGCCGAGTATCGTCCAAATTTCTTTCTATCTCTTCATGAGTTAAACCGCAAATTTCCGATTCTTTTCGTAAAATCATTTCGCTTTCCGAATCGGAATCAATTTCACGTTCAAGCTCGTCGATTCGTCTCCTCAATTCAATTATTCGCGCCGCATCTTCATTATTCATTCGTCTCAAAAATTCCGGATAAGCTCGAAGCTGTTTATCTTTGGAATCAAGTAATTGCTTCGACTCAATGTATTCCAACACCGCTTGAACCTTTTTCGCAGAATCAATCTTTATCTGAAGCTCAGCCGTCTCTTTCTCCAATCTCGAAAGCTCTTTCTCTTGCTTTTCTTTATTCTTTGCATCCGCCCATAATTTTTTCAGCTCATCTTTCGCAGATTTTAAATTGTTCTTCTCATTCTTATATTGCTTTTTTGTGTCTAAATTAAACTTCTCTGATATTTCCGAAAAGTCCACACCTCCGCATAACTCTCGTTGAATTTTTATAGCAAACTTCTCGCCCCGTTCTTTCTCGGAAAGCAATTCCAAAAGAGATATGAAATATATCTGGCTGTTTTCTATTGAAGGTATCCAGTCGGGTTCGCACTGCTGTTCATTTGAATAGCAGAAGCGGTTCTTTCCTTGAACAGTTAGTCTCCATTCATCGCTGTCAATCTTCCAAACAGAGGTTGCCCGGAAGACATTTTTTCTGTCCGGCCACAATGTTGATTGTATGGCTCTAATCGTAGTTGTCTTGCCTGACGCATTCTTCCCAACAATAACATTTACTCCTCTGCAAAAATCAGAAATGGAAAACAACTGCGGAATTCCAGGCGCCGACTCAACCTTGATTTCATTTAAAACCGCAGTTCTCACGATGACTTCTCCATCGACTCAACAGCAGTAGCAAGAATTTCTCGCCCTGCCCGAATCAAAAGTCTTCTTGTATCTTCATTCGATTTGATCGGAATTTCTGCTCCGAAACGCTGAATTATGTCATCAGTATTCTTCATAAGAGCTTCAACTGTCTCCGATTCATCTCCTCTTTCTAATTTTTGAATTAATTTCGCCATTACTCCGAGCACGCCGCTCTCTTTAGAAAGTTTTTCCACTGAAATTTTCGGCCGCAATGAAAGAGAATAATCTGATATTTGCAGTTGTATCTCATTTCCAAAAGTATTTTTGATTGAATAATCTTTTTCAGAATTCATAAACTCTTCTGATATTTCACGAACTAAACTCGGATGTGATGTTTCACCCTCAATAGTCAAATTCATCTGTATTTCAGTCAAACATGTTTCAGAAAGTTCCCTGTCGCAATAAGTTTTTATTCCGTCATAAATCGAAGTTTGCAGCTCCTCTTCAGTTTCCGCGCCTGAAATTGAAATACTGTATTTGTCATACATTACAGACGAAATCGGAATAAGGCTTGGTTTCGACAATTTTCCATTTTTCAATTCTAATATCCACGAACCGTGAATGCCGGTTTCAGAGGAATCCAGAGCTTGAGGCGAACCGCAATACAAAACTGTTGTGCCGCCTGATTCACAACAAAATCCCGGCTTGTGAATATGCCCGAGAATCCAGAGGTCAAGTGGAATATCGAGAAGTTCCGAAGATTTCACCGGAGCATAAATGCTTGACGAATTGTCAAGATCGGCATGAAGAAGTCCGAATGTCGGCAAATCATTTTTGAGAAATTCTTTTTTAAACTCAGATACCGGACTTGTTTTGTAATGCGCTTCCGGAAATGACCAGCCGATTATTCGAACTTGCGGCGACTCAAAAGGAAAATCTATGTACGACCACTCATTTGAAAATAATTTGAACTCCGACGGCAATTTCTTTGCAATCCGTTTCAACACATCGAAATCATGATTGCCGGCAACAGCCACAGTCTGAATTCTATTTTCAGCAAGTTTAGAAACTCCTCGTTCAAGCGGTCCTACTGCCTCAAAAAACTTATTCTCTTCATCGACAATATCGCCGGCCAGAAGAAGAAGGTCTATCTTTTCCGAAATTGCTTTTTCGACAATTCGCTCCCACGCTGAACGCGAAGAGTGCGATTCAAAAGAAGCCGAACGTCTACCGATATGAATATCAGCAGTTGCAAGAATTTTCATTTAGAAAACCTTTCGCTCTTTCCTGAAAAAAAAGCCGCACCTGCTAAAATAGAAAATGGTCCGTAAATTGCTGAAGTATAGCGCATGGTAAAATAAAGCCACGGCAGAGTCACAGCAGTCACTATCGCCGGCATGAATCCCAATAATTTAATCTTCCAATCTATTTGAAGTCTTATCCACATCCAAACAGCTAGAAGAAAATAAAGACTGCCCAAAATTCTTAAAACAGTTGATATATGCGTTGGATTATTGAACGGAAAAAGAAATCGAACTCCAAACCACATATGAATTGCATGCCTTGCCACGCCGTAAAGATATCTCAAAGGAAGCCTGCATATCTCTTTTTTCGCTATTTCTTTCAGCTCATGATCCGCTTGAATTAATTTTTGTGGAGCAGGATGAGTTGGATCTTTTCTCCAAATCGATTCGTGAATCTTCCAAGCATCTTCAGGCGGAGAAAGTTTAAATCCGGGCATCATCGCAACTCCGCCCCAAAGTGCCCTTCCGAACCCCGCAAGAGGGGTAAAAGAGAATTTACCATGAGTTTCATAATTCCATAATCCATATGGTAGAATTGAAATCAGAACAACAGCCGTAAATATTGCAGGCATTTTTAATCTGCATCCTAAAGATGTGTTTCTTCTTGCTAGAAAAAAGATCAGCGCGCCTAAAGGCAAAGCAGGCAGAAAAATGCCTCGTGTTAGAATTAGAATTCCAGTCAACAGCGCAATCGAAACAGCACAAATGTATCCTGAAAATAAAAATGGAATTGCAAAAATTAAGGTGATAATCGGCATCGCAAGAGCTTCTGAATTGAATAGAGTCGAAATGCTTGCAGTAAAAGGACAAAAGAGTGCAAATATTAAAGCGCTCCACCCTGCTCTTTCATTTGACACTTTGAAGATAGCAAATGCTCCTAAACAAATCGAAAAAAGTTCTAAACCTATTTGAACTAAAATACGTCCGAACTGATTTATACCAAACTTCATTAGAAGCGCTAAAAAGAGCGGATACCCGGGCGAGCGATAAACATCCGGATAAAAAGGAGCGGTATGCCACAATGAATAGCCTCGACCTGAAATCATATTTGAAGCGAGAGTAATGTATTGTTCGGCATCGGTCGAATCTATTTTTTGCGGATAGGAATGAGCCAACCACAATCGAAATGCAATTGCCAAAATTATCAAAGAAACGAAAAATAATAATCGGATTAAATTGCGCTTGAACATTTATTTTTTAAAGTATAGATGATCAAGTGACTTGAGACAAGCATCACTCATGCCTTATCCGGTCAAAAGCAGGGTATTTTTCCTTCATTTTCTGTAAATTTCATATACCCGCCTTCTTGCTTCGACTAACTCGCACTTTATATAACTTCATATTGTTTATTAATGATTTGCCTGAACTCTTTAGATGTTCTATGCCAATCGATAATATCAATGCGAAAAGGAATATCAGATTCTTCAAACTCTTCTTTTAGTTTTATTAATAGTTTTGATTCTGTTTTTGTTTTTCCAACGATAACCAGGTCCAGATCTGAATATGCTTTGGATTTTCCGTTTATACGAGAACCATAAACTCTTACTTCAACATCTGGTAAATATCTTTGAAAAATATCTTTAATTATCGAATAATACTTTTCAGAAAGATTAATCATTCTTACTTTCGATTTTTAATAATAACAATTTTGCATCATCAAGAAATTTTATAGCTTTCTGATAAACCTCTTGTGCAGTATCAGAATCATAAGTATGTGACGTTTCATTTCTTGCTAGTGTATATTCAAACCATAATTCTACATCTTTTATTAACTGTTTTTCTAATGCAATACGAAAAATCTCTTTTCTTGTTGCACCATCAATGGTCGCTCCTTCTCCATTAACTTCGAGCCATCTTTTCATAAACTTCCAGCATAATTCGTAAGTGAACTCGAAAGTCTGTATGACGCCAGCCATAATGACTTTTTCCTCAGGGTCGTTATTGCCTTTAATTTTAAGAGAAGCAATTTTAATTGCAATTTCGAGTGAATTAATTGCTTTTTGCAAATTACTTAAATCCAGAGCCATTTCTTTACACCAATACCTAAGAAATTGTAAATTGGAACTTGGAAATTGTAAATTTTATTTTTCCAATTTTCTTTTTTCAATTATTTCACACGTTCTGGAGGCACGCACGCCATCGTGCGTGCACGCATGCATTGCCAACGCAGGCTAAAGCCTGCGGCTACCGTTCGAATGCACAGGCGAGGCGTCCATTGACGCGAGGCGTCTGTGCCTCCATATCGCCGTAGACACCATTGTGCCGTAGACACCATTGTGCCGTAGACACCATTGTGTCGTAGACACCATTGTGTCGTAGCAAAAGATTTAGTGAAACTACAGTCACTCATTACGAAAAAAAATAGCGACCGGCCAAAGTCCGAAGTATAATTCATTTATGCGTAAAAAAATTTTATTCCGAATACTGGCGTTTGGGTTCATTCCATTCCTCATAGTAGTCGCTGAGTTTTACCTGCAATACCGGCATGCAAAAAAAGTCAACGATCGAGGGTTGACTGTCCTAACAGAACCTGACGAATATCTAGGATATAGACTCAAACGCAATTCATTTTCTGCAGACGGACTGGCTTACATAAACTCTGACGGCATCAGAGGAGATTCTGTTCATACCGCAAAATCCGTCGGTTTTCCACGAATACTCATTCTCGGCAATTCGTGCGCATTTGGAGCTGGTTGCAGAGATACGGAGATCTTTTCGTTTCAGCTCGAGAAAATGTTGAGAAGCAATGGATATGAATCAGCAACGTGGCCGTTCTACGTTCCTGCTCTACAGCTTGGCGGCAAAATGAAGCCCGAGCCCAAATCAATCTCAAAAATGTTTCAGATATTTGAACGCTCCAGGCTCTTCTGGTCTCTACGTTCCAGAATTAGAGGTTGGTCAAACTCGATATTTAGAAGTGACAGCGGCAGAGACACATGGAATCAAGCATACCTTAACAATTTTGAAAGAAATATGTCTGAGATAAAAAATTGGTGCGATGAAAGAAAAATTAAAGTCTTCTTCTGCAGGCTTCCATTCGATATTGAACGGCATCCTGAGAAATATTCCGACGATGCTTTTAAATATTCAAAAAACGGCTACAAAAATCTGTATCAAGAGTTCGATTTTATTATCAAAAAAATAGGGAAAGAAAATGTCATTGATCTTCCAGCAGCAATTTCCGGCAGAGAAGGTGAAATGGATGTTATTTATGATTACAATCATCTTGGCATCGAAGGGCATAGATTAGCCGCAGATACAATATTTGAGTTTTTAATTTTAAAAGGAATAACTTATTAGATGATGAGAATCAGTTCTTTCATAAAAAAACCTTTTGCCTTTCTATGGCTTCCGCTATTGCTTCTAATGCCATATCTCATCTTTGCAATTCGAGGCGGGATGCCGCAATATCTTCCGACATATCTAGTCGTAATCTATCCCCTACTGGCTTTTTCAACATGGTTTCTGATGAGGCCTTCCTCAAGAAATTTCTTTGAACAAAAAAATCGTTTAATCATTGTGATAGGCACTGCATGTTTTTTCATTGCTGCTCTTAAATTCGGATATGCTTTAAATCCCGGAGCGCAAGCTCCTGAGGCTTTCAATTTCCATCATGAATTAATTGACGTAATGCACGGCGGATTCTTTACTCATCCTACAGAACTGCGCACAGAATTTGCGATTCACTTTTCGCCGGTTTTATTTCTTCTCGTTCCTTTCTTCAAGCTTTTTCCACATCCAATAATCATATTTGCCGTCGGCTCATTTATGATGTCTCTAGCAATTCCTGCGGCATGGAGATTTTTGAAGATCAAATGGAGCCCTTCTTCAGCCGCTCTTCTTGCATTCGGAATAGCTCTTTATCCCTCTCTCCTAAGTCTTCATCGAGACTTTTCGCCTGTCAGATTCGCTCCGCTTGCAATAATATTGTTGCTGACTGCTTATCGAGAAAAAAGAATATTTCTTTTTTGTTTGTCGATTACGTTCTGCTGGATGGTGAAAGAGACATTGCTCTTAGCAGTAATAATGATGGGAGTAATTGCTCTGTTCGAACGCAGAAATTTCCGCTGGGTTATATTTCCAAGCTTGATTGGAGCAGGGCTCTTCATTCTCACAAATAATTTTCTCCTGCCATGGTTTGCTCATACTCCTCAAATGACCTCTACGATAGCGTCTCAATTTGGTTATTGGGGAAGAACAGCTACTCAAGTATTAGTCGGATTTGCAAATGATCCTGTTTCTGTTTTTAAAGCTCTCTTCAGGCTCAATAATCTTGCCTACCTCTTCAAGCTCTGCCACCCTGTTTTATTTCTTTTGCCTTTCGGTTCGCCTATTATTTTAGCCGCGCTTCCGGAATTTCTTGTCAATACGATGGCAGGATACAATCCTTCTTTAATCGATCCAACTCGCCCAGGGCCTTGGACATCGCTGGTCGGACATTACAGCGCAACAATCGGAACTATCGTATGGCTGTCTGCAACAGAGTTCTTTGCTCCTAAAAAAAATGATGGATCACTCAATGAAAAAGAGAATGAAGAATGGTATCGAGCTGTAATATTATTTCTCGCCGTTCTATCCTCTGTTATTTATCCAACCAATGCGGAATCGCTTTGATCTAATTATTAAGCGCCTTCTTCAAAAAATAAATGTCGCGTATCACTTTGGGAATTCTTTTTATGAGACTGATAGGCGTTTTCCTTTTTTCTTTGATTGATAAAGGAAGTTCTTTAATTTTTAAACCCATTCTTTCAGCACGTAACACAGCCTCAGATGCAAAAAGGTCTCCGTCCAACAAACTCGCTTTGACTATTGCCTGAGCAGTCTCTCTTCTCCAACCCTTTGGACCGTGCGAATCCGATGCCTTCATTCCACAGATAAGTTTTAAAAGCAACGTAATAGTTTCAGTTCCAATCAACCGAAGAAATCCTCGATCATCTTTAGCAGATGGATGTCTCTTTGAAGCAATAACAATATCAAATTTGTCTAAAGCCTGAATCGCATCTTTATGAAAGTTATGATCCAGCACGTCTATTTCATCCGAAATTATTAACTCGTTTTTTGAATTGCTTATACCCATCTTCAATGCAAATCCGTAATCAGGTTTTGCCGAGCGCAATGGCTTAATCCTTTTATCAGCCTCCGATAACTTTAATATCAATTCCCAAGTTCTATCCGAAGAACCGTTCTCTACCGGTATTATCTCAAAGTCTTCAGCAATCGATGAAAATTCTGCCACAAGCTTCAAGACGGCATCTTCAATTATTAATTCCTCGTTATGAACAGGAATTACGATTGAAACTGATCTTTTCACTTTTTCGTTACCATATTATTCATTACTCTATATAAACAAATAAATGAAAGCGGTCAAATGAATCTTGATGCAAAAAATAAAATCATAATTGCCGGAGCGGGGCTCAGCGGGCTGGCAACAGCTTCTGTTCTGCCGCAGAATAGCTTTATGTTGTTCGAATCGGAAGCAGAGCCGGGCGGATTATGCAGATCTATTCGACATGAGGGTTACACTTTCGATTACACAGGACACCTCCTGCATCTAAAAGGCGAAATGCTCGAATGGGTCGAAAAACTTATGCCGAACAATCTAATTGTCCAGAAGCGCCGAGCTTATGTTTTTTCTCACGGGCGAATGATCGATTATCCATTTCAGTTGCATTTCGGTCAGCTCCCGAATGGAGTCAGAGATGAATGCCTTTGCGGATTTGAAGAGATTCAAGACTCAAAAATTGACATCACGAATTTTGCAACTTGGAGTAAAACAACTTTCGGCAAAGGAATAACAAAATATTTTATGAGGCCTTACAACGAAAAATTGTTCAGAACAAAGTTGGAAGAACTTTCGGCAGATGCAGTTCAATACATTCCAAGACCTAATCTTGAAGAAGTGCGGCAAGGCGCTTTAGGCAAACGAATGACTCATGTCGGATACAATGCCGAGTTCAGATATCCGGCAGAAGGCGGAATTGGAGTTCTGCCTCAAGCATTGAGCAGAGAAATTAAAATTATCACATCAGCAAAGATTGAAAAAATAATTGCAGATGAGAAAAAAATAAGTGTGGGAAAAGAATGGTTTTCCTATTCCTCTCTCGTCTCAACTATTCCTCTGCCGGAACTAATAAAAAGTATTGCCGATGCTCCTTCTGAAATATCCTCAGCCGCAAGCTCGCTTGAAGCTGTCGGTGTCTTATGTTTGAATTTAGGTATAGAAGGTAAAACTTCTTCTGCGCACTGGATATATTTCCCTGAGCAAGAATTTCCATTTTACCGTGTTGGTTTTTATCACAATATAGCTCCTTATTCTGCGCCGCCCGGTAAGTCGTCGCTATATGTGGAAATTTCTTACAAGAAACGAACGGACTTGCCGAAAGAGATTGTCGAGCAAGCAATAGAAAAACTTGTTTCTGCCGGAATAATCAAAGACGAAAAAAAAGTTGAAGTGCGTCAAAAGCTCTGGATAGACAACGCGTATGCAATTCATAATTCCATAAGAAAGCAGGCGCTCGATACAATATTACCTTTTCTAAAGTCAAAGGATATCATTCCAATAGGGCGATTTGGAAGATGGACATACACATCTATGGGAGAAGCATTACTTGAAGGAAGAGAAATCGGCATTAAGCTTTCGAACTCTATTTCCACTTGATATTTATATGTAAAAAGTTAATATGATTAAAAATAATGCAGCGGTGGCGGAACTGGCAGACGCACCAGCTTGAGGGGCTGGCGCCCGCAAGGGTGTGGTGGTTCAAATCCACTCCGCTGCAATTTTTATGAAATAAAATTTGTAGCGATAATTAAATACATCGCATGATGCGATGTATCCTATGGATTCAAGAAACGGTAGGATACAGTTTCTTCATCCACTCCGCTGCAATTTTTATAAAAAAAGAGTTTAAGGTCTAATCAAATGAAAATTGCAATCGCATCAGATCACGCCGGATACAAATATAAAAATGCTATCCGAACATATCTAGAAAAATTAGAACATGTTGTGACAGATTTCGGCACTTATTCCGAAACTTTCTGCGATTATCCTGATTATATTATTCCTGCCGCTAAAGCTGTCGCATCAGGAATATGCGAACGCGGAATTGTGTTTGGAGGTTCCGGTAATGGAGAAGCAATGTCTGCGAATAAAGTGAAAGGGATTCGTTGCGCATTATGTTGGAATACGGAATCCGCCCGCTTAGCAAGACTTCACAACGATGCTAACATGATCTCGATTGGACAAAGAATGGTCTCGATGGAAGATGCTCTATCAATAGTTGAAACATGGCTGAATACCGAATTCGAAGGTGGAAGGCATATCCCAAGAATTAAAAAGCTGGATGTATTAATCGAACCGTAATCAGCTTTCCAATTTGCAATTTCAAATTTAATAACTCGTCATGAAGGCACAGGCACCCTTTATTTATATCGTTCCAACAAAATTGATCCACTTGCAACTACTCCCAGAGAATCAATAGGTAGATTCTTCATCGAGATATTGACATCAACGCTGTCTTTCCAATCGGCCTCTGTTCCGCGCGCCTCGCCTCCTAAAATAAGAGCAATCTTCGAATCTTCCGTCATCTCGAATTCTTTGCTTCTCTTGCTTATAGAAGCTCTCAAAGTTGTAAAGCCGTTCTTGTGCACCGCTCGCTGAATTTCTTTTGCACTCGCTCTCATCACTTTAATAAAACCTATCGCGCCTGCAGACGCTCGCGCCGCCTTAGGTTGATACGGCGAAACTGTGTTCGGCAGAATAATAATGCCGTCCCATGCCAACAATGAAGCTGTTCTTACAAGAGTCCCTACATTGCCAGGATCATTCAATCCGTCTAAAATAAGTATTCTTTTTGAGGTTTTAAAAAAATCTTCAAGCGACATATCTTTCGGTTGTTCGATAACCGCGCAGATTCCTTGAGGATTTTTCGAATCAAAATAATTTTTGGAATGCCGCTCTGAAATATGCCTGACCTCTATTCCTCTGTTTCGGGCATCTTGCTCCAAAGTTAAAAATTTATCCTGTATCGTTCCGTCTGCACTCTCAATTAAAATCAAAGTCACAATTTTTAAATTAGACTTCAGAACGCTTCTGACAGCTCGAAATCCTTCAATAGTAAAATTGCCGTCATTCCTTTTTTTCAAGCTGTTCTCTGCACTCCTCGGAAAGTATCTTGTATAGAGTTGTCCCGCATTCGACGCATTTCCCTTTTGCGGCGCATCTGCCATTCTTCATAGTTACGAGATTGGGTTCGGCAATTTCCCGCAAAGTCTTACACTTCACGCAGTATGCCTCAATCTTCACATTAGCCTCACAAATAAATTACTTTCTGCTCCGGTTAAAGTTGATGTGAAAACTAATCCGCATAAAATCGCGATCGCCGATAATAATAAAATTCCAATAACTTCTCTGAATGTGAAAGGTAAAAAAATATTAACCGGTTTTTCTTCTATCCGTTTCGATTTATCCAAAACATTGTTCATGATTTATCTGCCCGGAATTGCAGAGATTACAGCTCCAGCCAACGTAGTAGCTCCGTCAATCAAGCGGTCTTCTGATATCGTAGCTTCTTTGAATCCTATAACCGTATTATTGCGAACCGATACGATTCTCACTCCAACCCAAATCTCTTTACCGGCAAGCGCGCTATATTTTCCTTCAATAATAATATTCGCATCTTGATACGGAGAGAGCACAATATCCGAATTTCGTTTTATGCGGTCGATAAAAATTTCTTTCAAGCCTTCAGACATCCAATCGTATTCTGATGAAGGAGAAAGATTCGTGAAAGGAACAATTGCGGTAAGAACTCTTTCTTTTGTCAAGCTGATGCCGCCTGCAAAAAATCCTCTTGTGTCGGTGCGGTCATAAAGATGCGGCTGTCCTCCGAGATAACTGTAACTGAACCTGTGATTCGTTCCCGAGGGTCCCATGGACTCATACGCGTAATCAAAAGAACCTACCTTCGAGAAGAAACCGACACCAAGCTTCAATGCGCGTTCGAAAGACGCATCGTATCCGACGTCAAAACCGCCTCTCAATGCAAGATAGTTCAGCACTCGATATTCAGCTCCGAAATTCGCCCGCGGCTGGTCTTCTCTATCCATTGAAAGGTCTCCTGCCAACGTATAATTGCTTCTCGGAGGAGAATAAGCAATTCCTATTCGAGCCGTTAGAGGCTGAGGCGAGCTAGTAGAGATGAATTCGATTCCGGTTCCAATATTTTGTATTGCAGCTCCGATTGAAACTCCGGGCCAATTTATTGGTCTATAAGTCAACCCTATATCGAGTCCAATTGCATTTGCATTGTAATTAAAAATCTCGCTTCGAATGTATCTTATCGTTCCGCCGGCCGCAACCTCCGGAGCAATCTGATAGCCGATCGTAAAAGCCGGAGCAAAATCGTAACTCGAAAAATTCCCAATGACAGCTCCGTTTCCATCGCGCTGAACATCATCAGTTCCGAGATAAGTCATATGCAGAGCAATAACTGTTTTGTCGCTCAAACGCCGAGCAACAGCCGCATAAGAATATCCGATATCCATGGCGTAAACAATTTGAGACAAACCAATATCCCATTTATCTACCGTAGTAATTCCGGCAGGATTGTATGTAAGCGCTTCAATTCCCGTAGCAAGTCCTGTGTAAGCATTGCCCATTCCTACTGAACGCGCCATCGGATGAATTCTCAAAAAAGTGGCGCCTGAAGTTCCAACACTGCCTGCGCCGGCATAAGAAACCAAAAGCAGAAGCAGCACTGATATTGTTAATACCCTGAATTTAGTATTCATTTTATCAACGTAATTATGCCTCTGGATATTCCAGAAGATTTTGTCTCCATCTCAAGTATGTAAGATCCGCTTGCAAGAAATTCTCCGCGAATATTTCTTCCATCCCATGTAATCTGCGAAGTAGAAGTCGTAGGCGTCATGGTATAAATCAGCCTGCCGTCTATCGTATAAATTCTGACGGAAGTCAATGTAGCTTCCGGATCAGTGCGCAATGTCAACGTGCCGCCATTAGCCGCTATAAAAGGATTTGGATAAGAAATCGCTTTGGTCTTGCCAATCTCAGGTTCGATTAAAGAAGTAGAAACCGGAGTTGTCGTTCCCGAACCTACAACAATCGAATCTTTCCAATCAGCCGCTGTGATCGTTCCAATTGAATGATTAGAAATTCTGGCAAGCTCGGCAAGATACGCCTTAGCCACCGCCGCATCCTGAATTATCACCGAGTTCTCGTCGTTATCGTCATTCCCTGAAACAGTGAAATTCATCGAGCCCGTGAATACAGTGTATCCATCCAAAACCGCAAACTTGTGGTGCAATACATCTGCATTTAAATCCTTCATTACATTCATTCCTGCAGAATTGAGATGATCGTAGCTCACCGTAAACGCTGTCATGAATTCATCAAAATCTCCAAGGTTAGATGAGCCAACTGTGCTCTTCTTGGAAATCATTGCATTCTCCAAATCAGGGCTCTGATACGTGTATATCGCATAATAGAGCGAAGTTGTCAGAGAACTTACCGAGCTTATCAATTTATCTAACGGCAAATCTTTAGGAGAAAATCTAACCTCAACCGGAATTCCTCCAACTGTAAAAGTCGTTTTTGTAGATGGAGTCGTTTTGTTGTGATGAAACTTTCCGCTCCACATCACATCGAACTCTTCCCCGAACGCCGCCGCCACATCCGAATTCCGAATAAGCACCGCGTTGTTGTTCATCGTAGTCATATTCGGCCTGTTGAAATTCGGCGAGCCAGTCCATACCGCGGCGCCGGATTCTCCGCGATCCACAATCGCAAATTTGTTATGCATCTCGTATTCAGGTTTGTCATCTTTTTTCGACTCTATTGAAGAAGAAAGCGACAGCGTTCCGTCCGAAGTCCTGACCGGATAATTCAAGTCGTCCACAATCACCCGAATCGTGACCTGACCTGCCGCTGAAATCGTATTCAAAGTCTCGATGATCTCTTTGTCCTGAAAATTGTAAACTGCTATATCGATCGACTTCGTTGCTGACTTCAGAAAATTTATCAGAGCTTCTTTCATCGTCGAAGTTGCTCCGCCCGTATGATCCTCGCCCGGTGAAAAATAAACTTCTATTTGATCCGCAAATACTTTCGCCGGATTTACCATTGCAATGCCTGCAAACAAGCAAAGGATGAGCAATCGCCGCATTTGAGGCTTCATGTAATTTAATAATTTCACCGGCCAAACCATGCTCCTGCCTTCGCGGCAACCCCCTGGCCTATGGCCTTGCCTAAAACAAATATCTCTGATTCTCCAGCTTCAGACTCGATGAAATCCAAAGTTCTTCCGGTTTGAGCATCGATAAAGCGGGCGGTCAAAACCATATTTCCCCTGGAATTTTTTACAAATAATCCTCGAACAACATATCTCGCCCGAACTTGTTGAGCCAAAGTTAATATCTCCGGGCCTGTCAATCCGGCTGTTCCTGAGGTCGCAGATCTCGAGATAACCGGAAGTCCGACATTAGCAACCTCCTTTGATACAATGTCGGCTAGCCCAAGTTCCAGCCAACCTAATTCCGGATTTCCTGTTGCATTCGCAAAGTCAAGAACTGCTATCCCATTTTCCAAAGTCGAAATAGTTGCGGGTCTCTGAGTCTCCGCAGGTTTTTCTTCACTCGGCTTCTCGCGCTCTTCGGTTTTTTGCTCAACTTCCCACGGAGTAAAATCATAAGTCAAACTGAATCGATTCGTTTCTCCTAGGCCTTGTCTCGCATAAATATAAGCGTAGTCCAACCGCACTGAGCCGAATCCAAGTGTCGTTCCTATTGCGGGAAATATATGTTTGTCGCCGGTAAACTGTTTTTCAAATCCGGTACGCACTGCCAAAGCTATCGGATAATATGTCTCACGCGACGGCTTGAATATCGAATTTGCTTTTTCCGAGCCTCCTCCCAATGTCTGAGCAAGATAGCTCGGCCGCATTATCCAATACTCTGTTCCGGCTCTGAATCTCGAAAAATAATCTCCGCTCACTCCGCCCCACTCGGCTGACGCAAGCCATCTATCCGAAATTCTATATCCCGCGCCAAACCGCCACGAAGCAGGAATAGTCTCTCTTGTGCCGGTGCCCCAGCTCGTTGTCGCGTATAAGTCGCGAATCATTCCGCCAAGCGAAATCCGTTCGGTCAACTGATACCTTATTCCTAAATCAATTCCGAATCCTGTCGCGGTTCCCTCAGCAAAATCTGAACTCAAGTCCATATACTTAATCGCAGTTCCGATTGCCAATGGTCCGAACGCTTTTGCATACGCATAGCCAAGCGTCGACTCTGATAATTTCTGAGGAAACGGCGAGAACTCAACATTCAATCCTTGATAATAAAATCCATGAGTTCCCCACTGAGTCGGCACTGCAAGTCCAAAAAATGATTGCTTCAGCAATCCCAACCCGTAAAGATTTGCATAGTCGAAAGTTCCGGAGATATGTTTCATCAAAGCGAGCCCTGCAGGATTTGCGGTCAATGAATATACGTCATCGGCTATGCCGACGTAAGCGTTGCCTAGCCCCAGAGTTCGCGCTCCAATTCCCGTTTCAGCAAATGAACCTGAAACATTTCCCGCATTTGAATTCCCTGAAAGCAGCAAAATGAACGCTGTTACGACAATAAGTATTTTTTGATTAAACAATCTTTCGTTTGTAAAATAATTATGCATTTTCAACTTTACTTCAGCAAAAATATAGTTCTGGTCTCTTCGATAGTTTGACCATTCGAAAGAGGAACCTTGAACTTAATCAAATAAACACCGTTTCTTAGCAACTGCCCGTTTTCATTTTTCGCGTCCCAAGTTACTAACGGTGAGTTCTCAGGTATTTTTAGCAATCTCATGCGGTCGCCGCTTATATTGTAAAACTCCATCGTCGCGCCGCTTGCAACTGTTGTCGGGAATGTAAAAGTAAATTCCGTATTTGATGGAGAATATTTGAATAGCGGTGAATTGTTCTCGAAACCAATATTGCCTGTAATCGCCGAGCCGCTCGTCACAGTGAATGTTAATGTCGAATCATAATTGCCTAGCTTATCGACTAGAATGACATTAACTGTATTCAATCCCGAACCGAGTGTAATAGTCTTCGTGACATCGACGCTCGAAGAAGTTAAAGCTCCATACGCAGTATCCGTCGTGTCGCCTCCGCAAGAACAGCTGACGTGGAATACAAGCATGAAGGAATCGCGTTCTGCCTTAGACCTTGCGCGTTGAACCGAATTCTCCGTCACCTCGCTCACTCGAATCGTCACAGACAACGACGAACTCGTCGTAGAAGTAGCAGGAGTCGATGGAAGTGTTGGAGTCAACGCCTGCGAGTCAGCGTAAAGCAGGTTCGCATCAGTTGTCGGTACATTCGTCAAGGTATCGACAAGAGTCAATCTGTATTCGTCCATCTTCCAACCTGTCGTATCGCTCAATGCAAAGACAACTACTGTGTCTTTCGCATATCCTGTTCTTATTGCAAATGTATCGCCGGTCGAGACTCTGTAGAGATAAACCGTGAATCCACGAGTGTCAGAGAAGTTTATTGTATAGCCTGTAGTTTCGTAATACGAATATGCATTCGAATATTTTGCAGTCGTGGGTCGGAACGGATTCGGACTGAACTGAGTCGTTATTCCACCCTGAGGTATCGTCACTTTCTTTGATGCTCGAATTCCAGGTCCGCCCGGAGAATCTCCGTCGGTCACTGCTCCGCCTTCTGAAATCCATGGAGTAAATTTGTTGTCAATCGAAACTGCAATGACTGACGGCCGAATTGCAATCCAAAAATCAGGACCTGAATCGACTCCGGAATTCGTCGATGGAATTCCGGCGTTTGCTCCGGCAAAAGTCAGCTTCACCGAAGTCGAAGAGAGTATCGTGACAGCAGTTGTGACTGCTGAATCGTTCGTTGCTGAGAATGTGCCTGAGTCCGAAGTTCCTGAATCAGCAAAAACTTGATACGAAAGAATCACAGGGTTGAATGTGTCTCCGGCCGCAATATCGAAATTCAACTGAATCGTCACGAGAGATGCTCCGCCGTCACCAACTCTCGTTGTGTCGTAAATGTTTAATCCGAATAGCGGCGCGTAATTCGAGCCGACTGCAAATGAATCGTAGGTCACAGTCATATCAATCCAGCTTCTTGGAATACGGCTGTAGATTGGAGCCGTAGTCACATCAGATGCGAGATTCGACCTTACACCCGAAGTCGTTGCAAACTCGAACGCAGAATTCGCCGGCATAGCAATCGAAAAACTGTCTTTGTAATAAGCGCCACCGCCGCCGACAAGAACGACATAATAATCAAAGCCCTGATTTGAAGCCGTTGTGTCGTCTTCAGGGACAGATAGCGGCGACTGCGGAATTAATCGAACTGTGTCTCCGCTCGAAAAACTCATATTTCTTTGAGCAGGATGAAGCGGAACCAATATGTCATACGTATCGAACGTGCCCTTGATGCCGTCAGTAGGATTGTCCTTGAAGATAAGTATTCCGGAAGTCTCAGGATATGTCCCTGTCACAGGAACGTCCGCAATATTGTTTCCGAACGCAAATGCGCCTGAATCGTAGAATCTCAAAGTTATCGCAGTTATTGCTTCGTTCGGATCAGCTTGAGTCACATTTATTCCAAATACCGGCAGAGTGTCCGCGATGCTTATCCAATGCTTCGAAATATCTGTCAGCAAGTCCTGAACCATTATTTCGTTCGAACCTACTGAAAGATTTACGGAGCCCAATATCGTTGTCTCCGACCAGTTTCCGTAAGTATCGCGCAATACTGCGGCGAGCGTGTTGTTGCCGGGCTGAAGAGGCACAGATATGTTATTTGCTTCGTAATCAATCATGCTATCCGAAGTCAATAAAGCCGCAGTTAATCCATCCAATCGGTAAATGTAATACATTGCCGCGGATTCACCTTCAGTAAGCGCATACGCGTCAACATTGCTTCGATCAGAATCCGCCGCAATCGAGACTGCAACAGTACTTCCTCCGGTCAAAACGGACGGTAATGTAGAGATCAAAATCGGAGCGGTGCAATAAAGATCGACGAGCAAGGTATCCCCGAAGTCATAAGATTTTGAAGTTCCTGCGCGGTCGTAAGTGAACGAAAGTTGAAATGCCCCACCTCCGGTAAATCCGCTCGGCCACGCAAATGTCGGCGGATTGCCCGTTGAAGCGGTCTTTCCGACATATACGGTGCTGTCGAACTTTCCGGAACCAATCAGAGCAGAATTACCTGAAGAGACACTTGTCGCATTCAATGACCACGTCGAATCAGTATTACCCGGTATTATCGAGAGTTGAACTGTTATCGTCTCGGTCACGTTGTCGCCGTTCGGAGAAAATACAAGCGGCCAGAAATTGCCGGATACTCCGGGCGGAGCAATAGTCACAACGTTTGGCGACAGAGTTATACTAGGATCCGTTGGAGCGGTAAACTTTACCCATGGATCGGCCGGTTCGTTCTCCCCCTCAATTGTAATCTTGACCTGATGATCCAGCCCCAGCGATGAGGCTCGGAACACGACAAAAAAGACGCTTGCAGTCTCGGAACGAAGATTATACGGATCTGTATCCGGCACAGGCGCGGAATCATTGTAGATATCCAACTCAATAATGTTTGCAGTCTGCCACTGATATTTGTCAAGTCGCAACGGAACATCGTTAGTTTGAGAAAACTGTCTGTCTCCATTTGCATCTTTCCATACCGTTATTCCGCTCGAAGAATCGTTTAAGACGAGCGGGTTCAAAATTGCCGAAGGAAATCCTCCGGGCGAAGTAGGATCATCGAGCCTCAATTTTATCTTATCCAGATAAATTGTGCTTCCACTGTATTGAGTCGTATCAGCCGCTATGATGCCGATAAGTGCGGTTGGAGTTCCGTCAATCGTCAGG
>PEWQ01000177.1 GCA_002780065.1 Candidatus Hydrogenedentes bacterium CG07_land_8_20_14_0_80_42_17 | reverse complement strand
TAGGCGGTCTTTCTTTTTGTAAACATGCGCCCTTGCGCTAGAAAACTCATAATCCTCCGCTTTTTCTACAATACCAGCCCTCACCGGATTACGCTCTACATAACGGATTGCCGCATAAAGATATTTTCCGTCTAAAGGAAAGGAACTAAACCTTCCTTGCCAAAGATATCCTCTCCAATTCTCTCTGAAATTGACCATGCGCGTATAATATTTATTTGTGTCACCTATTCCTTTAGCCAAACTATCTTCTTTTTCAGGAACAACAATCAAATGAATATGATTATCCATAAGGCAATACGCCCAAAGACTTAATCCTGACTCATGGGCATGCTTATGTAGCAAGTTAAGATAAAATTCCTTATCCTTACTACTGAAGAAAACTTTTTGAGATCTATTGCCACGTTGGACAATGTGGTGGGGTATGTTTGGTATTACAATTCTTGCTATTCTTGCCATAGAAAAAATTACAGCGGAGAGGAATGGTTATGTCAATGAAATAAGTTATGTGTCCCCTGATTCTCCTCTGATTGCTCCTGATTGCTGATTCCCTCCCTGATTCCCTGATTTGATTTCCTTGCCCTGACTTGCACAGGCGTGGCGCCTGTGCCTCATTTTTTTTGCCTCTCGCTTATAGCCTTACTAATACAGCCCTTGCAAAATTGAACCGATCCTCGTTTCAATCTCTCTCTTTTTACGCATTGCTTCAGTAATTGGAATCTTCCCCGCTAACTCCATCGGGAATTTCAGACTAGTCAAGTAAGGCGGATAATACCTGTTAACTTTTCTTGCGGCGCGAATCAGATTTGCAACCAGAATGCATGCTCCATCCATTGAGTCTTGCTCAATAGTTTTATTTCCTAGCGTGACTTTAACTACACCTGTCGAATCTAAAACAAAACTTAAATCCAATGTAACGGACGAAAGTTCTGTCATCGGTATTTTGCTGAAATTCCATGCGTCTCTCATACCTCTTCTATATTCCACTGAATAACAATCGAACGGCTTTCCATTCAGTAATTCATATACGTATCTGTAGTTTGCTCTCAAATTATACGAAGCATCATCTTTGTCAGACTCCCATGAATCGCATCTTCCGTCAGAATCGGTAAGTAAAAATGTCACTCGCCCTCCTTCCTGAAATCTGAAAATCGACGCTCTGCTCCTCGCTGACCTTCCGAAAATTTCGCAGAGCATCTGTCCTGTTTCATTTGAAGGCAATCCTTTCAAGCTGACTTTTCCTTCAAACTGGCCGAGACTAAAAATAAGCTCTTGAACTTCGTTGATTAATACTGTCTTGCCTCTGCATACCAAAATATATTCGTTTACATCCTGGACGATCATAATAGTGCTGGTCTCTTTATCCTCTTCTTCATCATTCTTCAAAAAAATATTTTCGAGTATTGCCGGGTCGGGACCTTGGATAGGATCCAAAATGTATTCCGTTTTTACATCCGGCAAAGGCAATGAGAGCAAATCAGTCAGCATTATTGCCATCGCTTTTTTTCCTCTATAAGTCCTTACCTCAATTAAACCCCATGTTGTCTTTGTAAGAACTGTAACCATTCTGGACTCGCTGTTTCTAGGTTCAGGTTCTTCAAGGACAATAAGATGTTTGAAGGGTTTTGAGGGGGTATCCAGCCAATTTTCATTCGTCTCCATAGCAATTAACTTTTCTATCGAATCAATAATTTCGTTCAATCTTCTTGGCGAAAAATTCGAAGGATAAATTCGCAAATCTGTTTTGTTTCGATTAAACAAATTGTTGTATATCGCAAAAGCAATCAGCAAAACCAAAGTCTTAGCATTTCGTTCAGTTTTCATTTTATCGAGATCAGGTCTGCCGGAAAAACGTTCCAAAGACAAGAGCCAATCTTCATTCGATTCGTTAAAAACTATCGAAATGACCTGTTCTCCTTTCGACGGCACATCCGAAAAAGTTATGCTCTCAAGAACATCGCCTCCCGCTCTTCTCAACATCACTTTTCTCATAAGCCTTCTGAGCCTAGACGGATCAATTTGAGAAGTACCCAGGTAAGAACTAATCTCTCTGAGCGAGTCCTGCAGATACCTTGTTATTTCATCTGATAAACCCTTTCTTCTTTCGAAAGGCCAGTCAAAAAAATTATCCAAATAATCCAGATCGATCGGTTTGCCAACCGCCTGAAATCGAGCCGCAATTATTCTGTCCTTATTGCGCCGCGCACGCTCAGGAGAATTTTCCTCCGCAATCATCTTCAAATATAAAAGTTGTTTCAAAAAATTGTGCTGTTCCTCAGACTCGATCTTCTGAAAATGATTCCAGAGATAATCGAGCAGTAGAATGTAAGGATCAGGCTGAATGCCAAGTCCAATACGCTCCCAAAATATTTCCGCCGGCATCTTTTCAGTCGGCCGCGCCGCAAGACTCCTCAATAAAGCAATCTTCAATGAAGACTTGAATGGTTTTGTAAATGCTTTATCGAGCTGAGTGAGGCAGGCTGAAAGATATTGATCAGTGGAAAGCCGCGGGATCGCCCCGAAATCTATCGACGGTTCTTCACCATGCCAATGCGACGGTTCGAATCCGGCAACATACACGGCTGTTCTCAAAAACTCTTCTTTCAATATCGCTCCGAATTCTCCGGCGTTCTCGCTGTCATAAGAAAAAGTCGCTCTCTGAATTTCAGAAAGCTCGTGAACGTAGAAATGTATTTCGAGCCCTGCAGTATCAATCGCCCACTTTTCAACTGCTCTAAGTTTTCTCTCTAATCGTCCTCGTTCAGGCTTTTGAAAAGATTTCGAGTCAAGAATAACCCAAAAATCTATGTCGGATGCAGAAGTAAAAAAAGCCGTTCCGACCGATCCCATCGCATATAATCCAAGCAACTGAGATTTTCGAGGCGGAGCAGTTTTACTGCGAAGCTCAGGAAAAAACTCTCCTGCTCGATGAAATGTGTCGGTAACAAATGAAGGCCTGATAAAACCATGAGGACTAAGTCCGTCTTCGCATCCAGGAAGGAAAGGATGGTTGAAGTGCAGTAATGCCGGGATTGCTGAAAATGCCTTCCACTTTAAAGTCGTCAGCGCATCCTCAAGCATCTCCAATCTGCGCCTATTTGCATTCCCGCATAAGTCATAAAAGATCATTATGTGATTATCAAACATTATTCCTGTTCAATCAAAAGAAAAAAGGTTCCTGACCGCTTTTTTCTTTTCTGATATAGTTCATTTCATGTCTAAATATCTAAATATCTTCCTTATTCTGCTGTTTTCATTTATCGCAACCCTCCCCTTTTTTCTTCCTTACGATCTCATTGTCTCAAGAACTGTTTTTCCATTTATCGAAAATAAAACAGGAATAAAAATAAAAGCTGAATCAATAAAATATAGTTTTCCATTTTCGCTATCGGCGATAAATCTAATCATCACTCCAAATGATCAAAAGAAAACTTCTTTCATCTTTGATGAGCTCATTTACACTCCAAAACTCCAAGCACTGACTGGGAACCTGTCGGGTTGGGTAAATGCCTCGGTTTTCAAAGGTCAAATTAGTTTAGACTTCGACCAAAAACATATCTATTCTTCAGCAAATGATATCGAGCTCAAAGAGCTTTTTAAATCAAATACTTCTTCTCAAATTAATGGCAAAATGAATTTTTCAACAAAAATAGGTTTTTCCGAAAGTAGCTCTAATCTCTCGTTTGACGGTGAAATACGTGTAAAAGATTTTTCACTTAAAAACTACATAATGGCTGGGATAACTTTACCAAAGATAGAAGTCGATGAACTCAATATTCTTTTTTCCGCCGCAAATGGCGCTATAAAAATTAGCCGAGTGCAAAGCATAGGAGGCAATGTTCGAATCAGCGGAGAAGGAATGATCTCGGCCGGGCGCAATCCATTAGAGTCGCCCATAGATATCCATCTCAAACTCTTTCCACAAAGAAACTGGCTAAATCAAATCACAAGTTCTGATCGTGCAATTAATAAAATTCTTAAGCCAGACGGCTCATTGGGATTGCGCATGACAGGAGCTCTATCATCTCCTCAATCTTCATTTGAATGAAATATTAGAGATCAATTATCAGATATTAATATTCTTTTTTCAGTCATAAAATTTAAATAATTTTAGAATTCTTACCTATAAATTTCGTGCGTTCCAATATCAAAATACAAAACAGTTTCGTCATCGATAAATCTGAATAGTATTCTATATTCATATCCAACTGAAAACGCCCAATAATCTTTTAATTTTCCTTTTAATTTATGTGTTCTGAGTTTTGTAGAAAATGGATTTGCTATGAATTCCTTTTCTTTTTCAACTGCAGATTTTTTTACATGATTAGGAATTTTCTTAAAAGAATTTCTAAAATGGCTTGTAGGGTAAACTTTGCGTATCAAAAAATTATTCTAATTCTGCGAGTGAGCTAATAGGTTTAATTTTAGCCATTCCATATTCTCTCTCGCCTTTATTTATCATTTTTATTATTTTTGTTTCTTCAATTAAGCTCAATAATTTTTTATACTGCCTGATATCTAATACTACAGCTTTATGCTTCCCATTTTTATCAATAATGTATTCTGTATCCAATGCCATAAATGAAGTTCCCATAGCAATCTCCTCTTATTTCAGATTATATTTTTTTGGATATCAGTCAATTTTTTTATTTGAATGAAATATTAGAGCTCAGATCCTATTTAAAAATTCTTTTATCTTCTTCAATGCCGAGTTAATTGTATTGATTGAAGCAGCATAGCAGAGTCTGATATGTCCTTCTCCGCACGCTCCAAACGCTGAACCAGGCACCACTACAACTTTTTCCTCGGTTAATAATCTCCTGCAGAATTCATCTGAACTCAAGCCGGTCTCTTTTATTGAGGGAAAAACGTAAAACGCGCCTTCAGGCTCATGACATTTCAAACCGATCTTTTTAATTCCATCCAAAATAAGTCTGCGGCGCATCGCATAAGACGCTACCATTCGCTCCATTTCGCTCCATCCATTCTTAAGCGCTTCGATGGCGGCGAACTGCCCCATAATTGGAGCGCACATAATTGAATATTGATGGACCTTCATCATAGCTTCAATAATCTCCGCGTTTCCGCATGCGTATCCGACGCGCCAGCCGGTCATGGCGTAAGCCTTCGAAAGTCCGTTCAAATATATCGTTCTGTCCTTCATTCCCGATAGACTCGAAAAAACCGTGTGCGGCCCCGTATAAGTCAGCCTGCAATAAATCTCATCTGAAATTACAATGATATCTTTTGAATCCGCAATCTCCGAGATCGCAATCAGTTCATTGCGGCTAAAAGAAGCGCCCGTCGGATTTGCAGGATACCCTAAAATTATCGCCTTCGTTTTCGGTGTTATTGCAGACTCAATATCTTCAGGAGTTATCTTGAATCCATTTTCGATCGATGAATGCACAAGCTTCGGAACTCCACCCGCCATCGTGACCATCGGAAGATAACTGACATAACACGGGTCCACCATAATAACTTCATCGCCCGGATCTAGTATCGAACGCATGCAGATGTCTACAGCCTCCGATACTCCGATGGTGACAAGTATCTCCTTCTTCGGATCGTATCGAGGTCCTTTCAGCCTGTTTACCGTATAATCTGAAATAGCTTCTCTCAATTCAAGCAGGCCGTAATTCGATGTGTAGCTCGTCATCCCTTCCCCAAGTTCCCGAATGGCGCGATCGATGAACGGTTTTGGAGTAACAAAATCCGGCTCGCCTACCCCGAGCGAAAGAACTCCCGGCGTACCCAACACCATTTCGAAAAATTTACGAATTCCGCTAGGCGAAGTGTCCGCAACTCGCCGGCTAATTTTATCCTTTACGGGCTTCATTCACTTTACTACGCGTGTGCCCGTTTTGCCGGCAATAGCATCGTTGATCTTCTCCGTCGAAGTTATTATCACTTCTTTGCCGCCGGATTCGAGATAATATACTGCGGCTTGAATCTTCGGCCCCATCGAACCGGGTGGGAACTGTCCTTCTGCAAGATATCTTTTAGCATCAGCAAGCGTCAAAACAGATATATTTTTTTCGTCAGGTTTCTTAAAATTAATCTTGACCTGTTCTACTCCGGTCAAAATTACGAAAGAGTCAGCTTCAATTTCCAAAGCAAGCAGAGCACTTGCAAGGTCCTTGTCGATGACCGCTTCCACTCCAACAATATTTCCGTTCTCAGCATACTTCACAGGAATTCCGCCGCCGCCGCAGGCAATTGTAATGATTCCGTTATCCAAAAGAATCTTAATAGCTCTGCGCTCAATAATTGACTTAGGCCACGGAGACGGCACAACACGGCGCCAGCCTCTGCCGACGTCCTCTTTCAAAATCCAGCCTTCCTTAGCTGCGTGTTCTTTTGCAAGAGCTTCAGGCATTGCCGAGCCGATGAATTTAGTCGGGTTGTTAAACGCAGGATCGTTCGGATCGACAATACATCTCGTTATCACAGTGACAACATCGTTCTTCAATCCGAGTTCAAATAAAACATTCTTCATGACCTGCTGGAGCATATAGCCCATGCCGCCCTGTGAATCCGAAACGCATGTATCGAGCGGCAATGGATAAATTTCTTTCATGGACAATTCCACTCTGCGTAGAATATTTCCTACCTGCGGCCCGTTGCCGTGAGTCAACGCTATTGAATGACCTTCAGCAACAATCTTGGCAAACTCCCTACATGCATCGGTCGAATTCGTAAACTGCTCTTTTATGTTTCCGACTTGGGAAGCCTTCTGTATTGCATTGCCGCCCAAAGCGATAACGTA
>PEWQ01000122.1 GCA_002780065.1 Candidatus Hydrogenedentes bacterium CG07_land_8_20_14_0_80_42_17 | reverse complement strand
TCTGATTGTGATTTGCATCGCCTTGCTTTTGTATTGGCTCTTTTTCCACAAAGTTTCTAGACCAATAAATGTCCACCATAGACTTGAACAAATTGCCGAAAATCCGTTTCCTAGTTGTGTCAATAATTTTCTGCAAATTCGTTTAAAAAAAGCCATTTGATTCCTTCACTAAACTCACATTAAGATAGTGACTCTTAAGTTGCACACATTCTTAAAAAGTTGTTAATAGAAATATCATGGCTCTCTTTCTTTTTGCAGAAAATATTGTACACAATCCATTAATCGCGGCAGAGAGATTCGTTTGTCATGCGTCAGCACACCTGGTCCGGAACTTCGAGATCTTCTGCAACGCTTCGGACTCACCGTGCCCAAGCGACTCGCAGCACCTCAGTGGATTCACAATCCGAGATTGAAAATGTAGTGGCGACTTTTTGTCTACTCAGCCTCTATTTGGCTACCAACCTCATTTCGGCTTCGAAAGTGTTGAAGTTGGGTTAATTCCGATAACGTCAACCGCGTTCCTTTCAGGCTCTGATAAGCATCTCTTAATGTGGTATCTATAATATTTATCTTTCATCGAGTAGAGTGGATGGAAACTGGAATCGGCCTTTCTCAAGGCGCTTGTACCAGATCGCAAATCCGTTACGATTCCAATACAGGATTTTGATTTACGTCGAGTTTTTGTTTCAAAAGATGAAGAGCTGTCCAGAGAAGGGATCCTGATGAATTCTGCATTGAAGTTCCGAGTTCAATGAATGGAGAAATTGTTCTGCTCGAATTGTTTTCAGCATGCTCGAAGATTTTCGATTTTTTGAGCTGATGCCGCAGAGCAGACTTCGGAATATTTTCCGCAATACAGAATGCTCTCAGGGACATCCTGCTCTCTTCATACCATTTGATTATTCCCGTCCAATGCTTCTTTCGCTCTTCAACATCTCAACATTCATATTGAACCTTCGCCCACATTCTGAGGCGTGATGAGCCCATTACAAGATGGGTTTAACCGAACGGTTACAACAAAGAATAAATCAAAAGCTTTAGGGAAACTCCAGCAAATTTAAATAAAAAATTATTGTGTATTAGTGCCAATTCGTGGTTAAAAATAATGAGCCATTAAAATTTGTGTTCATTCGTGGTTAGCATTTATTTGATTACAATTTTCTCTTCAACTTTTGCAGTTGAATACTGCAGTTTCTGACCTGCTCGACGTCGATTCCTATACGCAAAACTATCATAGAGTTTTTTGAGACTAAAGAAGCTATCTTCTCCATTTTGTCTGCAATAATTCTGGCACCAGGTTTTTGGCTCTCTTCCAGCATGTTGGATTCCGCAAGCTCCGAGAATTTTTGAACCATTGAAAGTATTTTGTTTAATGTTCCGTTTTGATGTTCTGCCGCCAGCGCTACAAGCTCGCCCTTCTCATCCTCTAACAGTCTATAAGCCTCAGTCAAGAGCGCATTCATTCGGGTATGAAACGGAGCATTCTCGATTTTGAATACATAATTTGATTCATCTTCTTTAGCATCTGTCTCGTCTTCAAGCGCACCTTCGTCCTTTATTCCAAACAGCCAACCATTGATCAATCTCTTCTTCTTTCCGACTTTTTCATATACGAAAAATTTTCCGTCTTTGACATCATAGACAGCAGGCCTTTTTTCGCGTTTCAACTTTAACTCGATCTCTTTCCAACGCTCCAGGAGTTCTTTCGGTTCTGTCTTGCCGGGCAGTGTTTCAAGATGCTCGATAAGTATCTCTGCGTTAGCGCCTGCAATGGCACGATAGACACTTCTTAGATATTCCTGAAAAAATAGAATTGCAGCAGTACGTTGTGGCTCTTCAACCATTAGCTTGACTCGTTCGGAAAGCGCAGGATAACCGAGACCACACTGAATCTTTAAACTCGAACAATTATCGGCAAACAATTGGTGGATGAACTGAATACTCTTGTCATCGTCTAATCTCCCTGTATAGCCTCCTCCGACCTTTCTTTCGGCTTTGCCCGACATGTGCCCCTGCATTGCTCCTGCGCCATACAGAAGAACATAACTCTCCCAATCTTGTCTGGCCTTCGGAACTCTTTTCACTTCATACTCTAGTTCTTCTCCTTCATCTCCGCCTTGAACGTAATCGTAATCCCTGCCATACAGCCACCAGACCACTTTATTAGAAAGTCCTTTAATTTCCTTGCGCACTTCGAGCGCGAATTTCCCAAGGTTGAGGACAATTTCCTTTTCGCTCATGATTCGCTTCCTCCACCTGACATCTTGCCTTCAGATGCAGTTGCCGCAAGATTTTTTACCTCATGAGTCACTGCCCGCACTTGTCGATTTGTTGAGAGTATTACTCCAGGATAAGTTGCGCCTGCAACTCTAACTTCACCTCGAACGTCAGCACTCGGATTCGATATTGCGTCTCTGACTGATGCGGATAAAGAAAGCACTTTAGTTTCGAGCTCGGAAACCGCATTCTCGAGCGATTCCATTGTAGACTTTTCTTCAACAGTCATGATCTTTCTGGCATTGTAGTGAGCTACTAAAGGCTGTAGCTTTTTTCGCAATTTAATTAGGTTATCTCTTGCTGTAATAAATTCTTGCTCAAGGTTTGAACATATCAGTTTGCATCGAGATGAGATTCCGAATTCGACAATGGTATGAACTTCGGTTTCGGAACCGATGCGACCTGCGGTTATTGTCGGAGCAGTCACAACTCCACCGATAATAGCGCCTTTGACTTGAATTGACTGTGCCGCGACTACAGTTACGCGGATAAGATCGTGATCTACGAAGAGCGAACCGCCGCAGAATATTTTGGAGTCTTGAGCAAATTTGAGATGGATATCTCCGGGAGATTGCAGAAGAGCATGGCCGCCTCCGGCTACTCCGCCTTTCACCGTGATTTCCTGACCGGCTTCGATAATTGCGCCTTCCACTGAACCTGAAACGAGAATTTTTTGCGCGGCTTTTACTCTGTAATCAGAACAGACTTTTCCGCTGATTACAACGGTGCCGAGAAAGTTTACGTTGCCGGTTGCCGGCCCGACGTCTCCATTTACCACGTAAATGTTTTCGACGGAAATCCGTCCGTCGCGATCAAGAACTACTCTGCCGTCAATATCAGAAATGAGCTCGGTTCCGTCAGTGCTGACAGTTACATTTTTTCCCGATAGAAGAGTTGCTGTTCGAGGCTCTTCAGGATATAAAATCTCGCCGCAGACATTTCGACCTTGAATTCCATACTTTGGCGGAATTAGAGTGGCTAGAATAAATCCTACCGTGACATTTTCGAGAAGACCGAGTTCTTTCATGTTGGCTTGTCCGCTCTCGCTTACGGCGATTCTAGGTTGGCTGGATACATCGAAATGATTCTGAACATGTCCGTGAACAGGAGCAGCAGCAGGAAGCCCTTCCGCCACTTTAAACCATGTGCCATGTGCCTTTAAAGCATTCTCAAGCAATTCGTCTTTTATTCCGAAAATGACTCCGCGGGATGCAAGCAAAGAACGCAATTCCAATATAGAAGGCAATGGAGAAATGTTATAAATAATCAGTTCGGCAGACATTCGATCCGAACTGATTTTAACAGCCGCACTCTCGGTGTTCGCTACCATGATCTAATCATAACGTTAATTTTTGTTTAATTACAACTAAAAAACGAAATCGATGTTTGCTGAAAAATTGCATCTCATCTTGAGGCGCGTGCGCTACGCGCCAATGGACGCCCCCCGCACGCGTTCGATAAGCATACGTCGCTAGCACAGGCGGCCTCCAAGAAGAGTTATTATATTTGAAATTGCAAATTGGAAAGTGCAAATTTGAAATTTTCATTTTTCAATTATTTCAAACGTTTTTTGGGAGAACGGCACGGTTGAGGGCATGAAATAAAAAAACTTTATTTTTTTTCGGTTGCCAATCAGCTTCGATGTATGGTCCTATTCGTAACGGCCGCCGCCATATTCCTCCGAATTTTTCCTTGTCCGTAACTTTTATTGCAATTAAATTTTTTCCAGCTTTCAATATATTGAACGGAATATTGTAAATACGTTCTTGTCTCCAAGTGTTTTCGCCTTTGGTTTCTCCCACTTTGACGCCATTTACATAAGCTTCGTCTTCTTCGTCTATTGCGCCGATATGCAGAACTACCTTGCCCCTTTTCCATGCGGCTAATTGTTCTGAAGTTAACTCAAATGTTCGACGATACCATGCAGTTCCGTCGAATTTCGAAAGACTCATCTCCTGATTCTCCCATCTGTCAGGAGCAAATAAGTTTGTCCAGTCAGAATCGTTAATGCCGATACCTGAAAAATCCTCTTCGCCCTTTTTGAATTTCCATATTCCGGTTAAATTTATTGGACCATTTTTAAAATATGGATTGGGTCTCGTTGTCCATTGAATTGCTTTTGTCGTCCTTTGAATTACCGGATGGCTCATGAAAAGATCCCATACATAACCTGAACGGAAATTTTCGATTGCGATTAATATTGTTCCTTCGTCCAATCCTACAACTCGCTGAGTGACAGAGCCTAAAGTCGGATTAATTGAATCTGTGAATCCGTATTTACCCCAAGACTCGTGGTGATTATCGTATATGTATCGAAGAGCGGAGACAGCTAGTTCCGGCACAAAAGAAATTGAACCTGCAATTCCGTAAATGACAACTGTGCCGTCTACAGGCGCTTCTGGAGTGCCGGGAGGGAATCCATAGATTAAATATTTATCTTCCGGCCCGTTCGCCGCTCCTAATCCCCACATCAATGGACCGTAAGATTTTGGATATTTGTCTGCGTTGCTGATGCAATACTGTCTCATCGCAAGCGTTGCCTCGATTCCATTCTCAAAGTAGTCGCAGAATTTGTCATGCTTATTTCTGAAGTCATACCAGAGACACGGATACTGGAACCTGAATATCGATTGAGCCGCATACTCCGTGACCAACTCATAACCGCTGTATTCGTCCAAATGCCTGTCAAATGCGTCCCACGAGCTCGTAGGCAAGGGATTGTTCGAAGCACCGAGTCCGATAATGTAGCAAAGAATACCTTCTGTGGTGGAACCCCATCTTGCATTTAGAAACTTTCCGTCTTTTACTCCGTGACTGACCAAATATGGATGACCATTCAGCATCCACTTCCAATTAACTCGATTGATTATTTCGTCTGCAAGTTTAATAATTTCGGGATCGTCTTTGAATGCTTCCTGAACAGTTATGACTCCGCACAGAAAGAGCGCTGAGTCAATCGAGGAGAGTTCGGTTCCTTCTTCACGTTCGCCTGAAAAAATATTTAGAAAGTGATAGTAAAATCCTTTTTCATGTTTCATTTTTTCTGAGAGATAAAATTTCAATGTAGTTTTTACTCGTTCAACAGCCTCTGTCTTTGTGACCCAGCCGCGTTTGGCGCCAATAGCATAGGCAGTTAGAGCAAACCCTGTATTGGCGACTGATGCAATTTTCATTCGCTCGCTTGAGCGGAAATTTTCGGCTTGGTCAAGAGTTAATCCATTTTCAGGATTGGTTTCGTACCAGAAAAAGTCAAATGCCCTTCTCGAAACTAATTCAAGAAATTCATCGTCGGACATTTCTGAAGACGTTTTAGGATCTGAAGAAGCTTGACGAACTAATTTGTCTCTTATTTCCCGGCATCCGGCATCCCACGGTGAGGGTGCAGCTTCAAATCCAATTAAACTCTTTTCAGGTTTAGAACCTCCGGGAATACCTTTTACGTCAATTTCAAATATGGAATTTCCCCACTCGGTTTCGCGCTTGACGCACCTGATTCTCAGATAGCTCGCTTCAACCGGAGTGGAGAGCGAAATCGTATCGGTTCCGCCGGTGAATGCTGTACGGTGAACAAGTTCCGTCCAATCTTTTTGATCCATTGAAGTTTCGACTACATAATCTTTTGCATAAGCCGCTTCCCATTTAATTGAGATCTCTTCGATTTTGCATGGAGCGTAAAATCTTCCGATAATCCATTGGTTGTCTTTCCATAATGAAGACCATCGAGTCAAATAATCTCCGTCAAATGCAAATTCAGGCGTGTAATAATTTGATTCAAATGTGAGAGCCTTTGCTTCAATAATGTAAGGCTTCAAATCTTGAGATTCCGCCGCACCGCAAGCGAAGAAAGTTAAAAAAATACCGATGACGTATGACTTCTTAATACAAAAATTAATAATTTTCATAAAAAAATAATATTCTATTTAAATCATTTTGCAACCGCTTACATGAGAAAATAATAGGGTTATTGTTTTATTAAGCGAGCTCGTGCAAGTAGCATTTTTGAACCACGCAGACACAGAGACACTGAGTTTTTTTATCTATTTTTTTCCTTGTCTCCAGCCTATCTCCCAAAGAACGTGCGAAATAATTGAAAAATGAAAATTGGAAAAATAAAATTTTCAATTTGCACTTTCCAA